>DASVFC010000409.1:0-3437 GCA_036380235.1 Vicinamibacterales bacterium | reverse complement strand
TGTTCACCGAGGTGATTTCGGCAAGACCGCCGTTGTAGGTGACCGTCATGTTGCCGCGGAGCTGGTTCGAGTTGATCGCGTCGGCGCCACGGCGGCCGTGCGGGTTGGTGCCGGCGTCGTACGCGTTGGTGTTGGAATCGCGATTCTCCACCATGACGCGGCCCTGGAACTCTGAGGTGCCGTAGATGTCCAGTTGCTCGCGCACGAGAATCTGACCGTCCATGTCGATGGTATCGTCGGCATCAACCGTACCGCCCAGCCTGAAGTCTCCGTTGGTGACGAACTGGATGCCGGCGTTGTTCTCGGGACGATACTTGCCGTTGCCGGTGAGCGTGATGTTGCCCTCAGCAATGATCGACAACGACGTCATCGCCGAGTTCCCGGTGCCATCTACGGACACCGGACCTTCAACATAGTAGGTGGCGGAACTGGGCATTTTGCCGGAGGCGCTCCAGGCGCCGCCACTGTAGGTCCAGCCAGTGGGGCAGCCCGAGGCACACGGTGCGCCGGTGCTGGCGGTGATGATTGTGCCATTGGCCGCGAGAATGAAGTCGGCGAGGCTTCGGTAGTCCGCCGCCTTGATCTCTGGAACGTTGATCGCCGGCATATTGGGCGCAACCAATCCATTGGCGTGAATATCACCGGTCAGATTACCGGTGGCCGTCATGTCGCCGGAAACCGTGTACGCGTTGCCGCCACCGGTGATGTCGCCGTTGGCGTGGATGTTGCCCTCGAGTCCAGACACGCTCATGTTGCCTTCAATGTTCAAGTCGCCGTTGACAAGAATCGCCGGGTCTGAAATCGTCGTGGTCGTCGTCGTGGTGATGTTGTTCGTCGCGACCGACTGCAGTACACGCTGCACGATGACGCGCGTATTGCGTGGCCCCATGCCTATTGCACGCAGAATCAGACGGTCGTTGTTGCTCACCCGCGGATCGTTGTTCTCCTGCATCTGCGCCAGCTGTGCGGCCGTCAGTGCCGTCGGATAAAGCGCCGGATCATCGTCATCGAGGATCTGCAGCGAGTAGGTGTATTGGTTGGCCAACGTAAACGGCCCGTTGCCGATGGTCGGAACCACTCCGTTGTCGGCGGTGTTGTTGGGATTGCCATCCGCCCCGGCCAGAAGGTTCAGCGTTGCCACGTCGTTGAGGTGTTCCGTCGCTCGATTCAGGCCAGCCTCGGCAGCGGCGCGCGCGCCTGCGTAGTAGCCCTCGTTCGAGGCCATGGCAACCTCC
This sequence comes from Vicinamibacterales bacterium, assembly GCA_036380235.1. Taxonomy (GTDB): domain Bacteria; phylum Acidobacteriota; class Vicinamibacteria; order Vicinamibacterales; family UBA2999; genus 12-FULL-67-14b. The sequence goes on along the minus strand of DASVFC010000409.1, from coordinate 2,202 downwards.
GTCTGGCCCGACATCGCCAGCGCCGTGGTCAGCGCCGACACCACCGCGAGCAGGAGCAACACGGTGACCAGCGCCATGCCCTTTTCCGAACGAATTGATTTCGATGATTCGATCTTCATAACAGCCTCGTGTACGCGGTGGAAGGTCCGACTCCGCTTAGTAATTCCGGCCCTTGATCCGAACTTCCTGACTCAGCACGCGGGTTAATGGCCCGCCCTGGTTGCCAATGGCGCGCGGCCGCACCGTCACGCGTGTCTCGACGTACATCACCTGCGCGAACCAGCACGTGGCCGGCTCTCCCAACGCGACACACGCGTTGGCCGCGGGCACCGGGTCGATCAGCGTATGCGTGCCGTTGCGATAAATAAACTCAAGGTTGGTCACGACCGGCTCGGTGCGGACTGTTGCCGCGCCGCCAAGGTTGTTGTCGAGGAACGTAATGCTGCGCGTCGCCGCGTCGTAGCTGACCGTGACGTCCTCATTCGGTTGGGTGCAGTCGTTCAGCGCGCCACCGAGCAGCCGATCGGGCGGGTTTGAATCCGTCTGCAGCCGGATGTCGTTGTGTACGTTGTCGCCGTTGGGGTCGGCCAACAGGCCGCTGAACGGCGTGCCTGCGGCCGGGCAATCGCCGGTCACAATCGCATAGGGGTTGTTGCCGGCCGAGCGAATCAGTTTGCTGACCCAATCAAGTGCATAACGGCCTTCCTGTTCGGCGGCCACTTCTTCCATCTGCCGGCGGTAGCCGTTCTGGACCTGCGATGTGACGCTGACCGCACCGCCAATCACCAGCAACGACACCACGGTAGCAACGAGCAGTTCGGCAATCGTGAAGCCGCGTTCATCCGAAGCGAGTTGCGGAATCATGGACATACAGCTACTCCGGCGCCGCGAATGACGCTGACGAGATCGATCTGCGCTCCCGTGGTGCGATGCACCACCTGCGGAATGACGCGTACGGTCACCTGGCGCAGCTGCGGATCGTTGTCAGGTCCTGCCTGCACGATCCAGCGCCGGCGATACTGCTGTGCCTGGCCATTGAGCACAGGTACGTCGTTGTAGTTCGCCACGTCCGCCGTCAACGAGCCGCCGCACTGCACCGATAGACCGGTCGTAAAGCTCATCGAGCTGAGCTCGTCCATCTTGTCTTGCGCCATGCGGACGGCAGATGTCGAGTTGCGGCCAAGCTGCTGCATCCGCAGCGTCACCGCCAGCATCTGCGCCATGCCGACGAGACCGACGGTGCACACCAGCAGCGCGACGACAACTTCGGCCAGCGTGAAGCCGCGCTCGTCACGGGTTAAATGTGATCTGGCCGGTAGCGCTGACGGTAACGGTTCGTGTTGCTGTGCCATAACCCATCGTGATGGTTAGAGGAATTGCATCGCCGACCGCGGTAAAGACCCCGCGCGGCGTGACCTGGAGTTCCGTGGCGTCGTTCGGATCAACCGTGACGCCCATCGGCATTTGCACAATCTCGCTGTCGCCGTTGATCGTTGCGTTGCAACGGTTCGCGGCGTTATCGACCGCCGCGACGCCGGTCAGCACGAGGCCACGCGCCTGGTTAGCGGCGGGGCAATCAAATCGAACGCGATATGAACGGTTCTGGCTGATTGCCTTCAGGCGAGTCTGGCGAATCAACGCGCCCATGCGTTCGGCACCTGTCCACAAGTCGCTCCGACGGCTCGACTCGAGAATCAGCGGGAGGGCGATGGCCGACATCACACCGATGATTCCGAGCCCGATAAGCAACTCAATTAGCGAGTAGCCGCGCTGCTGAAGCATGCCCTCTCTACAGCAAGGCCAAGGCCACTCAGCAATTCGGCCTCTAACCGTTTGATCAACGGTCGTTTGCCTCGCTCGCCGGCATCTCGACCGGGTCCACACTGAACCAAATCGAAACAGTTGATTACGGTTTTGGAGCCGATTTCGGGTTGTTGGAAGGGAGCCGCCCCAGCGATGTATCGGTCGGGGCGGCTCAGACTGCGGTACAGCGGTCGCGTGGAGTGCGCTCGATGCGCAGTTCTGCGCGGTTATTCTTCGGTCATAAACGGGTATTTGTAGTCGGTCGGCGGCGCGAAATTCTCTTTCACCGTCCGCGCACTCACCCAACGCGCCAGGTTCATCTTCGAACCGGCCTTGTCGTTAGTGCCAGAGGCGCGTGCACCGCCAAATGGCTGCTGGCCGACGACGGCGCCGGTCGGT
>DASVFC010000408.1:0-6480 GCA_036380235.1 Vicinamibacterales bacterium | reverse complement strand
AGGAGCACCGGCGCGATGAACAGCGCCAGCGCCAGCTCCGGGGGCAATGTGAACGTGATGTCGACCGGCAGCAACGCCAGGGCGGCACCACCGAGCGCGAGGAATACAGGATATGGCGCCCCGACACGGCGTGCTGCTGCGGCCAACATCAGCGCGATCACGAACAGGCCGGTCAGTTGTTCGAGTTGGCTCATTCCCGCCCAGGGTGCGTCGCGCAATGATAGTCAATCTCGAACGCACCGCAAGGCGCATCAGAGTGGAATAGCACGCGCGCGATAGAACTCCGCACCACAGCGACAGCCCTACGTTGATAGCGTGAACCTATTCGTCGAGGTTGCTGCTACTGGAAGGAGCGCCATGCATGAGCGCGAGAATGAAGGCCGTCGTTGTTTCTGAAGTCAAAGCTGATTGGGCACTACAGGATAAAACCATTCCCGCGGCCGGCCCCGGTCAGGTGTTGGTGCGCATTCGTGCGTGTGGCATCTGCGGCACTGATTTGTGGCTCGCACACGGCACACTGAAGTTCAAGGAATTTCCTCTGATCCTTGGACATGAGGGCGTTGGCGAGGTTGTCGCCGTAGGACCTGGAGTTACGGAGCGCAAGGTCGGCGATCGGGTCGGCCTGCCGATGATGCAGAAAAACTGCGGATCATGTGACTACTGTCGCGAGCGTCACGCCAACAGCTTCGTAACTGCCGCCAATTGTGCTGCGCCAACCCTCACTGGTGTCAATGTCGACGGCGCGCATGCAGAGTACATAGTTGCGCACGTCGATGGTACTGTCCTGCTGCCGCGCAACATTTCGTACGAGCACGCAGCACCAACGTTGTGTGCCGGATACACCGTATGGGCAGCTCTTAGACGAGCGGCGCCGAAACCCGCAGCTCGCGTTGCGGTTGTTGGCATCGGTGGTCTTGGTCACCTGGCAGTTCAGTACGCGAAGTACGCCGGCTTTCATGTCACGGCCGTCACTGGCACCGCTGACAAGTCGACGCTGGCTCGCAAGCTTGGAGCGGATGACGTCGTTGCCAACGGTGCCGAGCTCAAGGCCGCAGGGGGCGCAGACGTCTTGATGCATACGAGTAGTTCCCACGCGGCAGTCGTCAGCGCAATGGACGGCCTCAAGCCCTGGGGCAAGGTAGTGATGAACGGAATAGCCGAAGATCAGATGGTGCTGCCGGCTCTGCCACTCGTGTCCAACAGCTTTCAAATCGTCGGATCTGCGCATAACGGACTCGAGTATCTGTCCGAGGCGCTCGAGATCGTGGCACGCGGCGCCGTGACGCCAATGATCGAAGTGTTCCCGAAAGAGCGGGTCGGTGAGGCCTATCGCCGTGCCGCGTCAGGTGCCGTGAGGTTCAAGTCGGTAGTAACGTATTGAGATTCGCAGCGTGGCCTATGGCGCGTGACTTTGGTCTCTTCATCGACGACAATCGCTTGACCGGTCAGAACCCCGCCTCGACATCGTCTCTCGCAAACGCAGTAGTCGCCGCACTTTCCAAAGGATCGAGGGCCAATGAGCACGTTCAATACTGCCGACGGAACGCAGATTTTTTTCAAGGACTGGGGAGCTGGACAGCCGGTCGTGTTCAGCCATGGCTGGCCCTTGACCGCTGATAGTTGGGAGTCCCAGGCCTTTCATCTTGCGTCGAACGGGTTCCGGGTTATCGCGCATGATCGCCGCGGTCATGGACGATCAAGTCAGCCCTGGGACGGCAATGACATGGATCATTACGCGGATGACCTCTCACAACTCGTAGAGCATCTCGACTTGACAGACGCAATTCTCGTTGGGTTCTCCACCGGCGGCGGAGAGGTAGCGCGGTATGTAGGGCGTCACGGCACAGGACGCGTTGCAAAGTTGGCCCTGATTGCGTCAGTTACACCGTTGATGCTGAAGACAAACGGCAATCCAAACGGCCTGCCGATCGACGTATTCGATGGTTTGCGCGCCGCCTCTATCGCCGATCGATCGAAGCTTTATCGAGATCTCGCCTCTGGACCATTCTTCGGTTTCAACCGTCCCGGTGCGACGGTGAGCCAGGGCATGATCGACAGCTTCTGGCTGCAGGGCATGATGGCCGGGCACAAGAACGCGTATGACAGCATCAAAGCGTTCTCGGAAACCGACCTGGCTGCGGATCTGAAGAAGTTCGACAAGCCGACGCTCATTGTGCACGGCGACGATGATCAGATAGTGCCCATCGGTGCATCGGCGCACGCGGCTGCCAGGCTCATTCCGCATGCGAAGCTGAAGGTCTACGCCGGCGCCCCTCATGGTCTCGCCGATACGCATAAAGCGCAACTGAATGCGGACCTGTTGGCCTTCGCTCGCGCCTGAAGTGGTTGGTCCACAGGCTGACGACACCGGCGTCCTGTGTTCTCAGGCTCGCGATCGCTGTGCTATAAAGCGGTCCAACCCCATGATTGTTTCGGGACCTCGACTCGTATCGCAGCCGGCGGTGTCCGCCGAAAGCCTCGCCGCCCGCAGCGTCATTCCCAGTCGGTACACGGTATCCAGCCGCGATGTGGGTTGGCACTCACTCCTTGTCGACGTTCATACCGGGGTTTCATCCAGCGAGCCGTACTCGTCGATTGCCACCGCAGACCAAATCGTCGGCGTTGCACTGTCGGGTCACTACAGCTCGGAAGTATTTCGATCCGGGCGTTGGCATCGCGGCACCTACGATCCCGGTGCCATCTGCATTCACCGACCTACAGAGAGCGTTCGCTACCGTTTTCCGATCCCGGAACCGCCTAATCGTGACTTCAGCACTGCGATGTTGTACGTGCCGCATCTGCAGATGGCTTCGGCCGCAGAGCACGTTCGGCGAGCAGGTCAGCGCTCGCTCGGACCGTCTCACGCTGCCTCAGTCGCGAGTGATCCCGCGATCGCACACGTCACTTCGGCGTTGCTTCGCGCGATGACGGATGGTGTGGAGGACCTATACGCCGAGACGGCTGTCGCGTGGCTGGCTGTCCACTTGGTGACGAGATACTGGTCCTTCTCCGCCGCGGATGAGCGGAGGAGTGTCGGGGTCATTTCCGACACGCGACTTGCGCGGGTCGTCGAATTCATGTCGGCCAATTACAACAAGAGACTTACGCTAGAACAGCTTGCGGGTGAGGCCGGCGTCAGCAGATTTCACTTCACGCGAATATTTCGCGACAAATTCGGACAGTCACCTTTGGACTTCCTGGCAACTCTCCGTTTGGATGCGGCTCGCCGATTACTCATCACTAGCGACTTGCCGATCGCGCAGGTCGGCGAAATCTGCGGCTATCCAGCTCCCTCTCACTTTTCGGCAGTGTTTCTAGCGAGGCACGGCATGACGCCGACGACGTTTCGCTCGAATCGCAACGACGGCTGAGGACGTCGACCAAAGCTCCGGTTCATCGAATCGCGATGGCAGAGTCTGCAACGATCCTTCTGCCGCGCTGAACGACTACCGTTCGACGACGCCACCAAGGCCTTTGTAAACGCTGACCACTCCGGTAAACACGTCAGCCTCCGCTTGCGCCACAGCTTCTTCGGCCCGCAACTGGGTGCGTTCGGCGTCAAGCAGTGTCAGGAAGTCCGAGAGACCTTCGCGGTAACGGACGCGAGCGAGATCGGCTGCGCGCGTGCTCTCGCGCGCCTGCTCGAGCAGCGACACAAAACGCCGCTGTTGTTCGCGGTAGGCGACAAGTGCGTTCTCGACTTCCTCGAGGGCCGTCAACACGATCTGTTCGTATTGAACCGCGGCCTCGACCGTGGCGGCCTCGCTGCCTCGCAGCCGTGCTCGCGCGCTGCCCAGATCGAGGCCTGCCCAAGACAACGTCGGCGTGACCGACCACGCAGCCGAATCGCGGGAGAAGAAGTTGCCCCGACCTGCCAGAAAGCCAAGGAAACCGCTCACCGTGATGCGCGGATACAGATCGGCTGCCGCCACGCCTTCGCGTCCCGTGGCCGCAGCTAAACGACGCTCGGCCGCCCGCACGTCGGGCCGGCGCGTCAGGATGTCGGCGGGATCGCCAATCGAAATCGCCTTCGCGAGCAACGGATAAGGCCGCGGCGCCAGATCCTCCTGCAGCGCCCCAGGGCGATCACCGCTCAACACCGCCAGGCGGTGTGTCCGCGCAGCAATGGCTCGCCGAATCGGCGGCAACGCCGCTTCGATGGCCGCTACTTGTGCCGCGGCACTCGCCACATCCTGTTCCTCGCCGATGCCCGCGTCGCGGCGTACCGTGGTCAGCCGCACCGTCTCACGTTGGTTGGCCAGGCTGCGGGTGGCCACCGCCTCCTGCTGCTGAAAGCCGCGCAACTCAAAATAATTGCGCGCCACTTCCGCAGCCACGCTGACCCGGACGTCGTCGAGCGTCGCCTCGAAACTGGCGGCGTTGGCGGCAGCGGCGTTGACCGCCGATCGTACGCGCCCAAAAAGATCGATCTCCCAGACCGCGTCGAAGCCGAGGCGGTAGGTGTCGATCGTCTGCGCGTCATCGGTGAAGCCAGGGAGCGGTTGGCGGCGCCGTTCGGCGCTGGCGCTGACTGGCGCGTGCGGGAAACGATCGAGCGCCCGCTCATCGAAGATCGCGCGCGCCTGGTCGAGCCGGGCCACGGCGATCCTGATGTCGTGATTGGCCTCGAGTGCCCGCGCGATCAGCGAATCGAGGATCGGGTCTTCGAATTGCCGCCACCAGCGCGCGTCAAACGGTTGCGTCGACACGGTCTGCGGGTCGACGTTGGCAACCGTTGCCGGCGCGATCGCGGGCGCGGAGTAGGGACGCCGCGTGGCACAACCGGCGATCGTTGCAGCCGCCAACAGCACAATTATGATGCGACCCATCAGTGACCTCCTGCCGGCGCCGTGGTCGGTGGTATGACGATTGACGACTCGGCGCGCCGACCCGCGAAGCGGCCAACGACGCTGTAAAACACCGGTGTCAGGAACAGTCCGAACGCCGTCACGCCGAGCATGCCGGAGAACACCGCGACGCCCATCGCACTGCGGATCTCTGCGCCGGCGCCGCTCGCGAACACCAGCGGCACCACGCCCATGATGAACGCGATCGACGTCATCAACACCGGACGCAGCCGCACCCGGCAGGCATCGAGAATCGCCTCGATCCTGCCGCGGCCCGCATGCTCTTCCTGACGCGCGAACTCGACGATCAGGATGGCGTTCTTGCACGCGAGCGCGGCCAGGACCAGGAAGCTGATCTGCGTGAAGATGTTGTTGTCACCACCGGTGACCCACACACCCGCAAGCGCGCAGAGCAGCGTCATCGGCACAATCAGGATGACGATCAGCGGCAGCGTCCAGCTCTCATATTGCGCGGCCAGCACGAAGTAGGCGAACAGCACGCAGAGCGGGAAGATAAAGATCATCGTGTTGCCGGCAAGGATTTCCTGAAACGTCAGCTCGGTCCATTCGAAGGCCATGCCATTTGGCAGCTCACGGTTGATGACTTCCGTGATTTGGCGTTGCGCCTCTCCTGAACTGAAGCCAGGCGCCGGCCCGCCGTTGATCTCGGCGGCCGGATACCCGTTGTAGTGCATGACTTGATCCGGTCCATACCCTCGCTCGACCCGAACGAGCGATCCGAGCGGCACCATCTCGCCGTTCGCGTTTCGTGTCTCGAGCCGGCGGATCTGTTCCGGTTGCAGGCGGTACGACTGCTCGGCCTGCGCATTCACCTGGTAGGTGCGGCCGAAGCGATTGAAGTCGTTGACGTACAGCGATCCGAGGTAGACCTGCAAGGTTTCATACACGTCGCCGAGCGCGACGCCGTAAGTCTTGACGCGCTCGCGATCGACGGTGGCGTTGATCTGCGGGACGCTGACCTGGAAGCTCGAGAACAGTCCCGCCAGCTCCGGCCGCTGCCGGCCCGCATTGAGCGCGTTCTGTAACTGCGCGTAAAGTTCCTCGAAGCCCTGGCCGGCGCGATCTTCGACATACAACTTGAACCCGCCCACCGAACCGAGGCCTTGCACCGGCGGCGGCGGGAAAACCGCGACAAACGCTTCCTGGATTTCCGAGAATCGGCGATTCAAGTCGGCAGCCACGCTGGTGGCATCCATCCCCGGCTTGCCCTGCCGCTCTTCGAACGGCTTGAGGATGACGAAATTGATCCCGGCGTTCGGCACATTGACGAAGTTATTGACCGACAATCCGGGGAAAGCGACCGAGTGCTTGACCGCAGGGTGCTCGAGTGCCGCCGCAGACATCTTCCTGATCACGGCTTCCGTGCGATCCAACGACGCCGCGTCGGGGAGCTGGGCGAAGGCAACGAGGTAGATCTTGTCCTGCGTCGGCACGAAGCCGACCGGTGTGCGCTGGAACGCCACGTAGGTCAGCCCGATCATGCCGAGATAGACGACGACCGCCACAGCCGACACGCGTAGCACGCGCGTCACGCCGGCGGCGTAAGCGTTCGAACCGCGCCGGAACGCGGCGTTGAACAGACGGAAGAACCAGCCGAACGTTCGGTCGATGC
>DASVFC010000407.1:0-3065 GCA_036380235.1 Vicinamibacterales bacterium | reverse complement strand
CTTCATCAACGGCACCGGATTGAAAAAGTGCAGGCCGCCCACCTTGTCCGGCCGCTTCGTCGCCGCGCCAAGCTCGGTGATGCAAAGCGAGGAGGTGTTCGACGCAATCAGGCAGTGCGCTCCCACTACCGCCTCGACCTGCGCATACGCCTGCTTCTTGATCTCGACGTTCTCGATGATCGCCTCGATCACGAGGTCGCAATCCTTCAGGTCGGCGTACTGCGTGGTGCCCGAGAGATTGGCGAGCGTGGTGGTTTTCGCCGCCTCGGTGACCTTACCCTTCGCCACGCCATCGGTCAGGAACTTCTCGACGCGGCCGAGGCCCTTCTTCAACACGTCCTCGTTCACTTCGAGAACGATGGTCTTGAATCCCGCACCCGCCGACACCTGCGCGATGCCAGCGCCCATCAAGCCGCAACCAAGCACGCCCACCGTTTTGATGTTCTGCATTCTTACCTCTCGACTCTCAACTCTCAACTCTTAACTACACGACCTCTACGATCATCGCAATGCCCTGGCCGCCGCCGATGCACGCCGACGCCACGCCGTACTTCTTGCCGCGCCGACGCAACTCCAGCAGCAACGTCAGCAACAGCCGCGCGCCGCTGGCGCCGAGCGGGTGGCCCAACGCGATGGCGCCGCCGTTCACATTGACTTTCTCGCGATCGAGACCCAGCTCCTTCTCGCACGCCAGATACTGCGGCGCGAAGGCTTCGTTGATCTCGATCAGATCGAGATCCGCGAGCGTCAACCCGGCCCGTTCAAGCGCCTTACGGATCGCCGGCGCGGGCCCCATCCCCATCAGCGTCGGATCAACGCCCACCGTCGCCCACGAGACGATTCGGCCGAGAGGCTTGAGACCTTTGTCTTTCACCGCGCTCTGGCCGGCGATCACCAGGGCCGCTGCGCCGTCGACGATGCCGCTCGCGTTGCCGGCGGTCACGACCCCGTCCTTCTTAAAGACCGTCGGCAGCTTCGCCAGCCCCTCCATCGTCGTCTCGGGACGCATGTGATCGTCCTTCTCGATGAGGCTGACGCCTTTCCTGGACTTGATTTCGACAGGGACGACTTCGTCCTTCATGATGCCGGACGTCCACGCCTTATCGGCGAGCTGCTGGCTCCGCAGCGCGTAGGCATCCGAGTCCTCACGCGTGATGCCGTATTTGACCGCGCAGTTTTCGGCCGTGATCGCCATCGAGCAGCCGGCATACGGATCGTTGAGGCCTTCCCACAACCAGTCCTCGAGCTTGCCCTGCCCAAGTTTGAGGCCGCCGCGCAGACCGCGAATGATGTGCGGCACCTGGCTCATGTTTTCCATGCCGCCGGCCAGCACCACGCCGGCCTCGTCGAGCTGGATTTGCTGCGCGCCGCTCAGCACGGCTTGAATTCCCGAGCCGCACAGGCGGTTGACCGTCAAGGCGGGAACCTCTTGCGGCAACCCAGCTTTCAGGCCGACATGCCGCGCGCCGTAATGCGCATCCACGCTGCTCTGCTGCACGTTGCCGAACACCACGTGGTCTACCCATTCCGGCCTCGTGCCGGTGCGGTCGAGCGCCGCTTTCGAGGCGATGGCGCCGAGATCGATCGCGGAGAAATCCTTCAGCGCACCTACATGCTGCGTCATCGGCGTACGTGCGCCGCCGAGAATGAAAACGTCCCTGGTCATGGATTAATGCTTCCTTATGTGCTTGACGATGTAATCGCCCGCTTCACGGGTGCCGAGCGTGCCGCCGATGTCTGAGGTGGTCCGGCCTTCGCGAACGGCCTGTTCGACCGCTGCCTCAATAGCCCTGGATTCGTCGCGCGCGCCAAGTGTTTCGAGCATCAACGCAGTGGACAGGATCGCGCCTATCGGATTGGCGAGATTCTTCCCGGCAAGCGGCGGCGCCGAGCCGTGCACGGGTTCGAACAGCGACGTCTTGCCGGGATGAATGTTGCCCGATGCCGCCATGCCGAGCCCGCCCTGCAAAGCGCCGCCAATGTCGGTGATGATGTCGCCGAACAGGTTGTTGGTGACGATCACCTGGTATTGGCCCGGGTCCTTGACGAGGAACATCGCCATCGCGTCGATGTACTGGTGCGTGGCGGTGATGCCGGGAAACTGCGGCGCCACTTCCTTGAAGACTCGCTGCCACAGCGCATGCCCCTGCTGCATCGCGTTGCTCTTGTCGGCCATGCACACCTTGGTCAGGCCATGGGTCTTCGCATACTCAAAGGCGTGACGAATGATGCGATGCACACCTTTGTAGGTGTTCACCTCTTCCTGGATCGCCACCTCGTCCTCTGTGCCAGCCTTGAAGCGGCCGCCGATGCTGACGTACACGCCTTCGGTGTTTTCGCGAAAGACAACGAAGTTGATGTCTTTGGCGCCGCGATCCTTGAGCGGGCTCAAGCGATCGTCGATCAGGCGGACCGGCCGGTAGTTGACGAAAAGGTCGAGCTCGAACCTGGTTCCCAGCAGAATGTCGCGAGCATGACGATTATCCGAGACGCGCGGGTCTCCAAGTGCCCCAACGAAGATGGCGTCGAACTCACGCAGGAGTTGATACCCATTCGGCGGCAGGGTCTCGCCTGTTTTCAGGTAGTGATCGGCACTCCACGGCAGATGCTCCAGATCGACGTGCCGACCAAACACGTCACATACGGACTGCAGCACCTTGATGGCCTCCGCAGTCACGTCCCGTCCGATCCCGTCACCGGCGATTACGGCTATCCGCATGGGGTTGCACGGAAATCATAACTCAAACGATTGTTCAAACTCTGCAACTGGTTGCATGCGGATGAGTTACGGCTCTCGATGAGCGTCTGATCCAACTTTCTGGGCGATTCATACCTAAAAATGGTTATTCGTCCCACAACCACTTGAACCGACGCGCGCAAAGCGTTGAAAACAAACGTTCGTTCGTCCCTTGACGAATGGCACGTGTCTTCCATTAGAACGCTCGTTCGAAAGTTCGTTTAGCGATTCATCTTAAGGAGTTGCAGTCTATGCGTATATTCACGAGCGCCGCGTTCGTGGCTCTCATGTTGACCTTCGCGCCGTCGGTAGGCGCCCAGGTCAGCAA
>DASVFC010000406.1:0-6392 GCA_036380235.1 Vicinamibacterales bacterium | reverse complement strand
TTGCTGCTCAGTGGCGCGGGTATCGCGGCCGGCGCCGCGCTGGCACTGGGAAGTTCGAGGGTGTTGGGTAGCTTGTTGTATCAAGTCAGCGCCACTGATCCGATGGTGTTCATCGCCTCGGCGCTCGGTCTCGCGGCCATTGCGCTCGCCGGCTATCTCATTCCCGCCGCCCGCGCGTCGCGGGTAGAGCCGGTGGTGGCGCTGCGCAGTGAATAGCGAAGAAACAATCGCGATCATTCGAAATTATCGACGGAACCCCTGGTGGCGGTTGACGTCTCCTTTAAACAAGGAGCGAGAGCCGATGTCTGCATCTGTGATTGTGACGACCACCCCGAATATCGAGGGTAAGAAGATAACGAGCTATCGCGGCGTCGTGACCGGCGAAGCCATCATGGGCGCGAATATCTTCAAGGATTTGTTCGCCGGCGTGCGCGATATCGTTGGCGGCCGCTCGGCGACCTACGAGAAGGAGCTCAGGCGTGCGCGAGACATCGCGATGGATGAGCTGAAGACCGCAGCCAGCGAGTTGGGCGCGAACGCGGTGGTCGCCGTCGATATCGACTACGAAACCGTCGGCGGCCAGGCCAGCATGTTGATGGTGACCGTCAGCGGAACCGCGGTGGTGTTGCAGTAGGATTCAAGAGGCGGGTCTAAAGACCCGCCTCCACTTACTTGGCGGGGGCCTTCAGATCCGGCCGCTTCTTTTCAAGAACGATCCCGCGCCGGCCTTGCCGGTGAACTTTCCGCCTTCGATGATCACCTTGCCACGCGACAGGACGGTTTCGGTGACGCCAGTCACCTTCCGCCCTTCATACGGGTTGTAGTCGACCTTCATGTGATGCGTCTTTGCCGAGAGCGTTGTCTGCTTCTCGGGATCGAAGATGACGATGTCGGCGTCCGAGCCGGGGGCGATCGTCCCTTTCTTCGGGAACATGCCGAAGATCTTCGCCGGTGATGTCGAGGTCAGCTCGACGAAACGATTCATCGAGATCTTGCCCGCCCTGACGCCGCCGTCATAGACGAGGCTCATGCGTGTTTCGACCCCGGGTGCGCCGTTCGGAATCTTCGAGAAGTCGCCGTCGCCGAGATGCTTTTCCTTCATGCAGAAGGGGCAGTGGTCGGTGGCGATCGCCTGCAGATCGTTGAAGGCGAGGCCGCGCCACAACCGATCCTGCGTCGACTTATGACGGAGCGGCGGGCTCATCACGTACTTCGAGCCTTCGAATCCAGGCTCCTCGTAGTTGTCGTAGGACAGGAACAAATACTGCGGGCAGGTTTCGGCAAACGCCGGCAGCCCGCGATCGCGGGCTTCGGTCACCATCTCGAGCGCCTCGGCCGCGGAGAGATGGACGATGTATACCGGCACGTCGGCGATCTCCGCCAGTGCGATGGCGCGGTGCGTGGCTTCACCTTCCGCGCGCGCCGGGCGCGTCAGCGCGTGATACCTCGGCGCCGTCTGTCCGCTCGCGAGCGCCTCTTTCACCAGCACGTCGATCACGCCGCCGTTCTCGGCATGCATGCAGATCGTGCCGCCGTTCTTGCCGGTCCGCCGCATCGCGCGAAAGATGCTCGCATCGTCGAGCATGAACACGCCGGGGTAGGCCATGAACAGCTTGAACGATGAGACGCCCTGCTTCACCATCGCGTCCATCTCGATCTCGACCTGATCGGTGAGCTCGGTGATGATCATGTGGAAGCCGTAGTCGATGGCCGCCTTGCCTTCGGCCTTCTTCATCCACGTCTCCCACGCGTGGTGCAGCGTCTGCCCCTTGTACTGAATCGCGAAGTCGACGATGGTGGTGGTGCCACCGAAGGCGGCGGCGATGGTGCCAGACTCGAAATCATCCGCGGACGTGGTGCCGCCAAACGGCATGTCCATGTGCGTGTGCACGTCGATACCGCCGGGCAAGACGAACTTGCCCGTCGCATCGATGACCTTGTCAGCTTGCATCGCGAGCGCGGTGCCGATGGTCGCGATCCGGTCGCCCTCGATGAAGACGTCCCCTGTGTAGTCGTCCGTTGCGGTGACGATCCGCCCGTTCTTGATCAGGATGCTCATACGCGCCGCCAACTATACCGTTTCGCTAAGTGGGAGCCCGTCTGGCTCCGGCTTAGCGGGAATCAGCCGCGGTGCGGCAATCGGGGCTGCTTAGCGCAGATGAGCCGAATGCCGGGCGGGCTGCACATTGCGAGTAGAGGGGGCATTCATGCTAGCTCTACTGCGAAAACTCTCGTGCGCGGTGTGGGGACACCACGTGGACAATCGCCGGTTCAAAGCGGCAGCCGGCGCGCAGCGGCGGTGCCGGTGCGGCGCAGACTACCTCGCCGAAGATCGGTCGATCACGCGCGTGCGACATACCTTGTCGTGTTTCCTGGGCAAACATCAGTACGAGAAGCTCGTCGAACGTGACGGCTGCCATGAATACGTGTGCGTGCAATGCGGCCACCCGCTCCTGTTCGATGCCGAACACGATCCCTATACTGCAGCGGAGACGTTCAAGAAGAAGGTGCGTTACCTCTGCGGGTTGTTCGGCCATCGCGTGCGGCACGTGACCACGAGAGATTGCTTCGAGGAGTACGCGTGCTTTTGCGGCCACTCTTTCCTGAAGGAGATTTACAAACCCAACGCCAAAACGACGCGCGATCCCAAGGTCATCCGTCATCCGGCAATTTGCGTGGTTTCGGGCCATTTCATTCAGTTCCTGACACGCCGCGGTGGCTTTGCCGAATATGTCTGCACGAATTGTGGGCACCCGTTCTGTTTCGCCCTCAAGCCAGTCCATCAGGCCCTGCCACCGTCGCCGGGGCTACGGGGGACAAGCCAGCCCTCGTATAATCCGGCGAATGAAGCCGGACATCTCGGTCACGTTCACGGGCCTGAAGTTCACCAATCCGTTCCTGCTGTCATCGGCACCGCCCACCGAATCTGACAGCAACATCATGCGCGCGTTCGAGGCCGGCTGGGGCGGCGTTGTCACCAAGACGATCGGTCTGCATCCGGTCACCAACGTCGCCGGACCGAAGACCAAGTTCCTGCGCTCGACGCTCGATGGTCAGCTATCGATGACCAAGCGCCCCGACACCGCCCTCCACTCATCGTGGAACTGGGAGCTGATCTCCGACAAGCCGCTCGACTGGTGGATACCGAAGATCGCCGGCATCAAGCAGGCGTACCCGGATCGCATGCTGATTGCGTCGATCATGGCGGGTTCAGGCAGCGACCGGGAACTCGAGCACTGGCAGACGCTGGCGAAGGCGTGCCAGGAGCAAGGCGCCGATGCCTTCGAGCTGAACTTGTCCTGCCCGCACATGGATCGCAAGGACATGGGCTCCAACATCGGCAAGGATCAGGCGCAGGTGTCGATCGTCACCGAAGTCGTCAAGGAAGTCGCCAAGGTCCCGGTGTGGTGCAAGCTCACGCCGTCGACGACCGACATCGTCGAGGAGGCGGCGGCGGCGTTTCGCGGCGGTGCCGATGCGATCGTGTCGTCCAACACGTTCCCGTCGCTGCCGTTGATCGATCCCGACACGCTCGACTTCGAGATGAACGTCGACGGCCTCGTCTCGAGCGGCGGCCTGGGCGGCCCCGCCATCCTGCCGCAATCGCTCGCCAAGATGTCGCAATTGACCAGCGCCTTTCCAGATAAGTCATTCTCCGGCATCGGCGGCGTCAGCACCTTCGCGCACGCGTTGAACTACATGTTGCTTGGCTGCGGCACCGTGCAGGTGTGCACTGCGGCGATGCTCGATCGCGCGATCGGTCCAACGGTGATCAAGAACCTAATCGCCGGCATGCAGGAGTTCATGGACAAGCGCGGCTACACGTCACTCGAAGACTTCCGCGGCATCCGGCGCGGCAACGTCGTCGTGCACTCGAAGATTCGCAGGCCCGAAGGCAAGGACTACCACGGGGGGTTCGACGCCGAAGGCTATGCGAGCTGACCAGGCCAACCCGCCTTCGCCAAGGCTACGGCGGGCAAGCAGGCACGACTTCGTTGAACTAACCGAAGACGTTTCTTCAAGTCCGCTCTGGAATCCCGATCTCGCGCCGACGTCGCTGGCGAGCCGCACCTGGTCGACATACCACATCGCCGCGCTGTGGATTGGCATGAGCGTGGTTATCACTACCTACACGCTCGCGTCGGGACTGATGCAGCAGGGCATGACGTGGAGGCAGGCGCTGATCACCATCCTGCTCGGCAATGCGATCGTTCTCATCCCGATGATTCTCAATGCCCACGCCGGCACGAAATACGGCGTCTCGTTCCCGGTGCTGTGCCGCGCCGCATTCGGCGTGAAGGGAGCCAACGTTCCTGCCATCCTGCGCGCGATCGTGGCGTGCGGCTGGTTCGGGATCCAGACGTGGATCGGCGCGCTGGCTTTGCAGGCGTTGCTGGTGGCGGCGTGGCCGGCTTGGACGACGGTGCCGGCCGGCATCTGGATCTCGTTTGCGATCTTCTGGCTGCTCCAGGTGGCGATTATCGTCCGCGGTCTCGAAGGCATCAAGATGCTCGAGAGCTGGTCGGCGCCGCTGCTCCTTGGCGGTGGGATGCTGCTGCTCTGGTGGGCGGTCGATAACGGCGGCGGACTCGCGCACGTCCTGTCCGAGGCGCCGAAGCTGCAACAGGGCAGCACGCCGTTTTGGACCTTGTTTCCGGCCGCGTTGACCGCGAACGTCGGTTACTGGGCCACGCTGAGCCTAAACATTCCAGACTTCACGCGTTATGCGAAAAGCCAGCGCTCGCAGGCACTTGGCCAGGCACTGGGCCTGCCGGCAACGATGACCGCTTTTGCATTCCTCGGCGTTGCGGTGACCAGCGCGACGATCGTGATCTTCGGCGAAGCGATCTGGGATCCGGTGACGCTGATTGCGCGAATTGGCAGCCCGGTCGTCGTCATCGCCGGCGCGCTCGTGGTCCTCGCGGCACAGATCACCACCAACATGGCAGCGAACGTGGTCTCGCCGGCAAATGATTTCTCGAGCCTGGCACCGAAAAAGATCAGTTACGTCGCCGGCGGCCTGATCACCGCGGCGTTCGGCATCGTAATGATGCCGTGGAAGCTGTATGCAGACGCTTCGGCGTACATCTTCACCTGGTTGATCGGCTACTCGAGCCTGATGGGTGCCGTTGGCGGCATTCTCATTGCGGACTACTGGCTGTTGCGCAATCGCGAGCTGTCGTTGCCCGATCTGTTCAAGGTCACCGGTCGTTACAGCTATCGCGGCGGCACTAACCCCGCCGCGATGATCGCGCTGGTGGTGGCGATTTTGCCGGTGATCCCCGGCTTCGTGCGTGCGGCCACCACGCCCGGCGGAGTGGTGCCAAATCCGGACGTGTTCGATCACTTGTATACCTACGCCTGGTTCGTGACGTTCGCACTCAGTTCGTCGATCTACTTGCTGCTGATGCGCAGAAAAGCCGCGTAACACGAAGGACACGAAGGACACGAAGGGCACGAAGAATACTTTTCTAAACGCCAGTGCTGCTTAGCGGCACTGGCCTTTAGAAGAAAGTCTTCGTGCCCTTCGTGTTCTTCGTGTTCTTCGTGTTTCCGGCGGGCGTAAGATGTAAGTCGTGAAGCGTTCCGGAGTCGCCGATCTGCCGCTCCATGGCGGACGCGTGCCGCAATGGCTGGCGACGCGCATGACGACGCTCGGCACGGCGATCACCGAGAGCGTGGTTCATCACTACGGCCACTCGGCATTCCTCTCGCGGCTCAGCGATCCGTTCTGGTTCCAGGCGCTGGGCAGCGTGATGGGGATGGACTGGCATTCCTCAGGCATCACCACGTCCGTGCTTGGGGCGCTCAAGCGCGGCCTGAATCCGCGCGCGCACGAGCTCGGCATTTATATCTGTGGCGGCCGTGGGCGGCATTCGCGCAGCACACCGGCGGAGCTGAAAAAGATCGCAGAACAGACCGGCATGGACGGCGACGCGCTGGTTCGCACCAGCCGCCTTGCCGCCAAGGTCGACAACAACGCCATCGCCGACGGCTTCCAGATTTACCTGCACGGGTTCGTGCTGACGACGCAAGGCGAGTGGGCGATCGTGCAACAGGGCATGAATGAGCGATCGCGCCTGGCGCGTCGATACCACTGGCACTCGGCGACCGTGAAGAGCTTTACGTGCGAACCGCACACCGCCATCGTCGGTGAAAACGCGGGCGTCATCCAGAACCTGGTCGACGAACGGGCGCGGCCCGCGCAGGACGCGCTGCTCGACGTCGCCAGCGAGAACCCGCAGCGCATCCTGAGCGAGGTGCTGAAGATGCGCTTGCCATCTCATCACGATGTGCGCGCGAAGGACGTCGATCTGAAGAGACTTGGCGCGGTGCTCGCGGTGTCGCACGAGCAACAATTACGGGACTTTGCGTCGCTGCTGCTGGTCGAG
>DASVFC010000405.1:0-6403 GCA_036380235.1 Vicinamibacterales bacterium | reverse complement strand
GGCGTCAGCCAGGGAATCGGATTGATCGTCGGCCTGACGTTGTCGCTGATCCTGATTTACGTGATCAACGTGCAGAGCTTCGGCTGGACGATACAGTTCCACCTGCCGGTGGCGTTCCTGATCCAGTCATCGATCGTCGTCGTGATCGCGACGGCGATCGCCGGCATTTACCCGGCGCGGCGAGCGGCGCAGTTGGTGCTGACGCAGGATGAATGATGCTGATTCTTCAGCCGCGATTGAAACGGAATCAGACTGCGAATTGCCGGCGAAGGCACGCAGCGACAGCGAGAGCAGATGCGAGCAAGAGCATCGTTGAAGGCTGATCGGGTACTGCGGACGCCACCCCAATCACTTCCGCCGAACCTGGGTCGACGTCGAATGAGATGTTCTGCAAGGCTGAATCGAGGAACATCGGGTCCTGGAGCGTGATCAACGACGTTCCGGCCGCGAGGACCTGGAACCTGGCAAAAGCCAAGATGCCGTCGCCGCTGGCACCGAGTAAGAACAGATTGCCGATACCCGCCACCGTGTCCAGGCGTTCGGGCGGTACGGATCCCGGGATGAAGAAGTCGCCTCCGGCCGCGGGGAATGCGCCTTCGGTCGTGTCAACAAAACTCAATTTGGTTGGATCGAACAACAGATCAACGCCAAAGACGTACAGATCCGCCGCACCGGTGATGCTGATGTTGAGTTCAACGGTGTCGCCAACGTTCGCCGTAGTCGTGGGTGGACCGATCGAAAGTATCGGCGTCGCGGACGCGGAGACAGCGGACATTGCGAGAACGAAGACAACAGACGCTATCGAACGGCGAATGAGCATTCTGCACCCTCGAGTCATATGAAAGCCACGGCAAGCTTACTGCAATTTCGCTTCGCGGATAGTTCTTGCTTTCCCATCGCTGCGCAAAAATTCGCCAAATAACCAGGTTCGAACATATCAGGGCCCGTCGGCGGCGATAGTGACGGTGGCTTCGGTCGTCGCGCCAAGAATGTATCGAGTCGTGGGTGAAAGGGTAAGGGTCACGGTCTCCGCGGGTTCGTTCGTCGGCGAGTTCACGATCGGGGTCACGGTGATTTCGACGAACGATTGGCCAGCCGGGATGTTGACCGCCGTCGCCGAGAAGCCGTTGTAGTCAGTGCCTGCGGCGGCCGTGCCGCTGCGCGTGTACGACACCGTCAGGGCCGCCGTGCTGCCGCCTACACGGCTGATCCGGAATCGGCCGGTATTGCCGCCGGTCTCCGACGCGTCCGGATCGATCGCTTGGATCGAAACGAACGTTGGATCGTCGGCGATGGTCACCGTCGCCTGCGCCGACGCGCCCAGATCATAGGCGGCCGCGTCGGCAAGCGTGACCGTGACGGTCTCCGCACCTTCGACCTCTTGATCGGCGAGCGGCGTCACCGTGAGTGTGACCGACCCTTGATTGGCGGGAATCGTGACCGTCGTAAAGATCACGTTCGCGAAGTCTGTGCCGGCAGTCGCCGATCCGCTGCGAGCGATCGCGACATTCAAATTTTGCGCGGTCACCACCGATCGGGTGATCGTGAAGGTGCCCGTCGTGCCGGCCTCCGAGGCATCCGGATCGGTGGCCACGATCGACACCACGGTTGGAACACCGTTCACCGTCACAGTTCGTGTTGCGGTCGTTACTGAAATCACGCCGGCCGGGCCGGTCGCTGCCACAGTCGTGCTGCCGCTCGCCAACGGCTTGAACGACAGCCCGAAGCTCGTTCCACCCATGATCGCGCTGGTGTTCTGCTCGTTGGGATGAATTGGCTTCGTGACCACCTGTCCGCTTGCCACCGGTTCGTCCGAGCGCAATTCCGCAACGGCGGCGTTGCTGTTGGTGATGGTCACGACGAACGCCGGGCCTCCGGATCGGACGTTTTGAGCCATGGTCAGGCCGGTTTGGCCTGCGTTCGCGATGCCTACCCGCACGTACCAACCGGCTGATTCACCAAATGCCGCATCGACAGACGCCGACAGGCCAAGGATGTCGATCGCTGCGGGTACGACCGTCATCGCCACGGTACCGGTCGTGAAGCCTGGAGCCGACACCGAGACTATGCCGCTGCCCGTGATGTTCTCCACACCCTGCACCACGAATGGCACGTTGGTCGAGCCATTGGCAACGTGGACGACGAACGAGGCTGTGCCAGGTGTGGTGGCATTGGGCGAGACGAGCAGCACACCCGGCGCGCTGCTGCTGACGGTGACGTCGACGCCGCCGTGCTGCGATCCTTCCAGCGACGCGAGGGAGCCCACCTGCAATCCAGCGCCGACCGTCTGAGACCCTTGCGTTAATACGGCCGGTGCCGTCACGGTCACCGTGTGGCCGGGCGGCGTCGCCGGCACGGTTCCCACGCCAGGCGGGCCCGTCAGCGTCAACGTCGTCGTGCCGCCGCCCAACGGATCGAACGCCAGGCCGAATGACGTTCCGCCGACGATCGCGCTGGTATTCTGCGCGTTGGGCTGAATCGGCTTGGTTACGACCTGGCCCGTTGTGGCCGGCTCGTCTGATCGCAGCTGCGCCACTGCCGCATTGCTATTGGTGAGCGTCACCACAAATGGCGGCCCACCGGCGCGCACGTTCTGCGCGGTCGTCAGAAACTGGTTGTTCGCCGAGGCAATCCCGACGCGCACGTACCACCCCGCACTCTCCGCCGATAACGACGTCGTCGATGTCGGGGCCCCGATCAGCTGCACCGCGGTCGGCGCCACGGTCACCGTGAACGTGTCCGGCGTGAAGCCGGGCGCCGACACCGTGATGGTCGCGCTGCCAGTCGTGTTCTCCATGCCCTGCACGGTAAAGCTCGCGACGGTAGACCCATTCTCCAAGTCAATCACGATCGACCCGCTGCCGGCTGTCGTGGCACTCGCGGAGAGCCGCACCTTCGACGGGTCGCTGCTGGTCACGGTCACGGCCACGCCGCCATGCTGCGACCCATCCAACTGCACCGACGTGCCCAGCTGCAGGCCCGCGCCAACGGTGAGGTTCGCCGGCATCGATATCCCCGGCGCCGTCACGGTCACGGTGTGGGGCGTCACCGGCACGGTTCCAACGCCGGGCGGGCCGGTCAGCGTCAACGTCGTCGTGCCGCCGCCCACCGGATCGAACGCCAGGCCAAACGACGTACCTCCGACAATGGCGCTCGTGTTCTGCGCGTTAGGCTGAATCGGCTTGGTCACCACCTGGCCGGTCGTGGGCGGTTCGTCCGAGCGCAACTGCGCCACTGCCGCATTGCTATTGGTGAGCGTCACCACAAACGGCGGCCCGCCGGCGCGCACGTTCTGCGCGGTCGTCAGAGCCTCGTTGTTCGCCGAGGGAATCCCGACGCGCACATACCACCCGGCACTTTCCGGAGATAACGACGTCGTCGATGTCGGGGCACCGATCAGTTGCACCGCGATCGGTACCGCATTCACGGTGAACGTGTCGGGCGTGAAGCCCGGCGCCGACACCGTGATGGTGGCGCTGCCAGTCGTGTTCTCCATGCCCTGGACGGTGAAGCTAGCGACCGTAAATCCATTCTCCAGGTTGATCACGATCGAGTCGCTACCTGCGGTTGACGCATCCGGCGACAGCCGCACTTTCGCGGGGTCACTGCTGGTCAGGGTCACGGCGACGCCGCCATGCTGCGACCCGTCCAATTGAACGGACGTGCCGACTTGCAAGCCCGCACCTACCGTGAGCGTGCCCGGCATGCCAATCCCAGGCGCGGTCACGGTCACCGTGTGTCCCGGTGGCGTCGCCGGCACGGTGCCCACACCGGCCGGGCCGGTCAGCGTTAACGTCGTCGTGCCGCCGCTGAGCGGATCGAATGCCAGGCCAAACGACGTGCCTCCGACAATGGCGCTCGTATTCTGCTCGGTGGGCTGAATCGGCTTGGTTACCACCTGGCCCGTTGTGGGCGGTTCGTCCGAGCGCAGCTGCGCCACCGCCGCATTGCTATTAGTGAGCGTCACCACTAACGGCGGCCCGCCGGCGCGCACGCTCTGCGCGGTCGTCAGGGACTGGTTGTCGGCCGAGGGGATCCCAACGCGCACATACCACCCCGAGCTCTCCGCCGATAATGACGTCGTCGATGTCGGGGCACCAATCAGTTGCACCGCGATCGGCACCACGTTCACCGTGAACGTGTCGGATGTGAAGCCGGGCGCCGACAACGTGACGGTAGCGCTGCCGGTTGTGTTCTCGATGGCCTGTACGGTAAAGCTCGCGACGTTAAACCCATTCTCCAGGTCGATCACGATCGACTGGGAACCGGCGGTCGACGCATTCGGCGACAGCCGCACCTTCGACGGGTCGCTGCTGGTCACGGTCACGGGCACGCCGCCGTGCTGTGAAGCACCAAGGATGGCGCTCGCGAACGTTTGCAGCCCGGCGCCCACCGTCTGCGTGCCAGGGGCAGTGATCGGGCCGGCCGGGTTTGCAGTAATCGACACCGTGTCGGAGGTCGGGCCCGCAGCCGATGCACTGACCACCGTGGTG
The DNA here is from genome assembly GCA_036380235.1 of Vicinamibacterales bacterium. Lineage (GTDB taxonomy): Bacteria > Acidobacteriota > Vicinamibacteria > Vicinamibacterales > UBA2999 > 12-FULL-67-14b. The sequence continues at coordinate 1,910 of DASVFC010000405.1, read as the reverse complement.
CAGGGCAACGCGGCCGAACCTCCATACGCTGGCACGAACGACGCGCTCACTTGACCGGCCGGAATGGTCACGGTGGCGGCGACAGAAATGCAGGCGCCATTAGCCGGCGTCAACGAGACCACGAGATCAGACGGCGCGGCCACTGGTGTTCCGTCGCTCTCGAGACGAATCGTCAGTGTGGGAGCCGCGAATCCGGCAGCGAACGACGCGGACGTCTCAACAATATTCAGACTCGACGTGCTGGTGACCGAGGTGGTGGACGACGCGAAGTTCGCCCTGCTGACGGTGACGGCTGCGGTTCCAGGTCCGGCCCCCCGAACGGTGGCATTCACGGCGATCGCGCCAGCCGGCACGGTCACCTGCGGCGTCACGACTTCGATCACTGAGAGGTTCGCGCTCGTGACGTCGAACACGAGCCCGCCGGCCGGCGCCGGATTCGGAATCGAAATCGACAATTGCGTGGTCTGCCCAAGCGGCACAGTCAAAGTCGTTGGTGTGGTGATCACGTTCAACGTCACCGTCACAGGCAGTGTCGCTTCGGGGTAGCCGGCCGCATTCGCCCGCAGCGTAGTGACGCCGACATTCAGGCCCGTCAGATTGATCTGGCCGCTCGACTGCCCTTCGGGAATCGTGACCGCGCCAGGCGCCACAACGGTGACGATATTGGTGTCATCGGACGCGATCGCGACCACGACACCACCCGCCGGCGCCGGTTGGGCAAGCGACACGAGCAGAGGTGCTGTTCGATCCTTGCCAACGATCTGCGTACCAACCAGCGCCAGCGATATCGATTGCGGGTTGGCGACCGCGACACATGCGGAGAACTCCGACGTGTTGTTATTCGGATCGGTGGCCGTTGCGGTGATCGACTCACCCACAGCCGAGTTCGCCGGTAGAGTGACGTTGAACGAACCATTGCCCGCGACATCGGTCGCCACCACAGCGGAACCAAGGTAACGCTGCCCCTGCGTCGACGCTCCACAACCGACGTTGGCGAAGAAATCGAGCGTGAACGTCGTCGAGGCGGCGGTGTTCAACGAGCCAGAGACGATGGTGCTGCCCGGCGCTGCCGACGCGATGATCGGGAAGTTCTGCTGGTTGTTTGCGCCGCCGTCGGCGTCACCAGCGTCGTTGGCGGTGGCGCCATTGGCGTTGAGATCGATACCGATCGCGCCGTTCGAATGGATGCTGTTTCCGCGAATGGCGTTGCCGGTGCCCGCGTCCACCGCCACACCGTCGATGGTGTTGAACGCGATGATGTTGCCCGCGCCGGCGGCAGTGCCGCCGATCGTGTTATTCGAGGCACTGATTTCAACGCCGTGACCGAAATTGGCAAACGGGCCGAGACCGGAGGGGTTGGTGCCGATGTAGTTGCCCTGCACGACGTTGTTCGTCGAGGTGCCTTCCAGGATGACGCCCGACGCCATGGCGCCAGGGGCGCCGTTGCCCGAGATGAGGTTTCGGGCGGCGCCTGAGGTTCCGCCAATTAAGTTGTCGTTCGAGTTGAGCAGGCGGACACCGCCGTAAATGTTCCGTATGGCCGCAGTGCCGAAGGCGTTAACCCCAATCCAATTGCCCTGGATCACATGCGAGCCACCGCCGCTGACGAAGATGCCGTTGCCAGCGACCGTCGCCGTTCCGTTGCCGGAGATGATGTTTCCTTCACCAGGTGACGTGCCGCCGATCGTTGTACTGGTCGTGCCGTTGATCAGACTGATACCCGAGTTCGAGTTACCGAGCGCGCCGGTACCAGCGGAATCCAAACCGATTAGATTGCCGACGATACGAATGTTGTCGGCCGGGCCGGCAATGGTGACCCCGTTTCCGAGATTTCCGGAAATGATGTTGGCGCCGCCGCCGACACTGCCGATGATGTGGCCGGTCAGCACCGCGCCTGCGGTCCCCGCGAT
>DASVFC010000404.1:0-3727 GCA_036380235.1 Vicinamibacterales bacterium | reverse complement strand
CGGACGAAGCCCTCGGCCAGCAGGCCGTTGCTGTCGTCGTCGCGAATTTCGAACGCGTGATGAAGGCGCCGTGGATTCTCTATCGTGGTGTTGATGCCGACGCGGACGATCTGGCCGGCGCGCGCCGGCGCCCGGAACTTCGACTGCACTTCCACTCGCGGCATCCCGAAGCGATGCGAATCGAGCAGCGACTGGCGCGAGCGGCCCAGCGACGCGAACATCTCCTCCTCGGCGTCTTCGAACCAGCGCAGGAAGTTCGGGAACCACACCACGCCGGCGGCGTCGGTGTCGGACCAATGGACTTTCTTTCGAATCTGAAAAAAGGCACTCACCGGAATGAGTATAGTCAGTCAGGGATGAAGGGTCACGAGGGCTGGGACGATTACGCGCCGTATTACGACTGGGAAAACAAGCAGACCGTAGGGCGGCGAGATATTGCGTTCTGGCAGAGGATGGCCGCTCCTGCCGAAGGAAAACCGATCCTCGAGTTAGGTTGCGGCACCGGCCGTGTTGCGCTGCCACTTGCGCGGCACGGTTCGCGCATAGTCGGCATAGACCGATCCGAATCGATGCTGACCCGCGCGCGGGTGCGCGCGCAGCGGATGAAGCTCCAGTCGCGCGTGCAACTGATTCGCGGCGACATCAGGCACCTGCCATTTCCGGACAAGACCTTTCCGCTCGTCATGGCGCCGTATGGAATTCTGCAATCGTTGCTGGACGAAGAATTGTTGCGCGCGACGCTGAAGGACGTGAACCGAGTGTTGTCGCGCAGCGGCACCTTCGGACTTGAGCTCGTTGCCGATCTGCCGGCCTGGGACGAGTACTCCAATCGGACCACGCTGCGCGGTGAGCGCGGACCGCATGGCAAGCCGATCAAGCTGATTGAAACGGTCAAACAGGATCGCCGAAACCACATTACCCGTTTCGAGCAGGAGTTCGTCGAGGGCCGGGGCCGGAGCGTGACCCGCAAGCGGTTCAAGCTCGCGTTTCGCACCCTCACGGTTCCGCAAATGGTTGAGCGGCTGGAAACGGCGGGGATGGAGGTCTCGGCACTGCTTGGCGACTACCAGGGAGGTCCGTGGGACCTTCGCGCCGAAGTGTGGATCATCCTGGCCCGCAAAGGGTAAAATCGTCCGTCCGTTCGATACCTCCCGCCTCCGCCAAGGCTACGGCGGGTCCGCCGAAGCGCGTTGCGCGAAAGCGGAAATGGTTTGTCGCCACAGGAATTATCCCGAATTTCAGGAGTCTCCAATGTCCGGCCATTCCAAATGGCACACGATTAAGCACAAGAAGGGCGCGGCCGACGCCAAGCGCGGCAAGGTTTTCACGCGCATCATCAAGGAATTGACGGTCGCGGCGCGCAACGGGGGCGGCGATCCCGCCACAAACCCGCGTCTCAGGACGATCATCGCGGAAGCGAAGAGCGTCAACATGCCCGCCGACAACATCAAGAAGGCGATCCAGCGCGGTACCGGCGAACTGCCCGGCGTCACCTACGAGGAGATCACCTACGAGGCGTACGGGCCCGGGGGTACGGCGCTGATCATCGAGTGCCTGACGGACAACAAGAACCGCACCGTCGGTGAAATCCGGCACACCCTGGAAAAACACGCCGGCAACCTTGGCGGCACCAACTCGGTGGCCTGGATGTTCAGCAAGAAGGGTCACATCGTGGTCGAGAAGACGAAGGCCGACGAAGAGAAACTGTTGAGCGCGGCGCTCGACGCCGGCGCCGACGACATGCAGGACGACGGCGACTCGTGGGAAGTGTTGACCGATCCGTCGGCTTTCGAAGCGGTGCGTGATGCGGTGAAAGCCCTCGGCATCGAACCGGCGAGCGCGCAGGTCGCAATGCTGCCGCAAAACTACGTCAAGCTCACCGGCACGCCGGCCAACCAGATGCTCAAGCTGATGGACGTGCTCGACGACCACGACGACGTCAAGCAGGTGTGGTCGAACTTCGACATCGAGGAGAAGGAGATCGAGGCCTCACTCGCGTGACCCTTCGCCACACTCAGGGTCATCCCGAACTTGGTCGAGGGATGCGGGTCTTCGGCATCGACCCCGGATCCGAGCGCACCGGCTATGGGTGTGTCGACAGCGACGGCCGCCGGCACCAACTGGTGCGGTGCGGGGCTGTTCGCGCCGGCGCGGGCGCGACGTTTCCGCATCAACTGTCAATCATCTACCGCGAGCTGACCGCCATCCTCGCTGACTGCCGGCCGGAATGTGTCGCGATTGAGAACGTCTTTCACGCCGTGAATGCGAGGAGTGCGCTCAAGCTCGGCCACGCGCGCGGCGTCGCCATGCTCGCGGCGATCGAAGCGGGTGTCACGGTAGTCGAATACACGCCGGCCGAAATCAAGCGCTCGGTGGTGGGTTACGGCCGCGCCGAGAAACCCCAGGTCGCGCAGATGGTGAAACTACTGTTGGGCCTCGACGCCATTCCCAAGCCGCACGACGCGACGGATGCGCTCGCCGTGGCAATCTGCCACCTGCACAACGGCGTTGGCGCCGTGGCGTCCAAGGCAGGCAGTGCGAAATCCTGGCGCAACTATCGCCCGTGACCCTTCGACTCGAACCCGAACGGCTTCGCCGTCCATGCTCTCGCTCAGGGCAAGTCGCATGATCGCCCGTCTGTTCGGGCGGGTGGCGGAAAAGCAGCCCAATCGATTGATCGTCGATGTGTCCGGCGTCGGTTACGACGTGCAGGTGCCGTTGTCGACGTTTTACGTGTCCGCCGACGTCGGCGGTGAGATGGCGTTGCGGATTCACACGCACGTCCGCGAGGACCAACTCGCTTTGTACGGCTTCGCCAGCGATCTCGAGCTATCGATGTTCGAGCGATTGATCGGGATCAGCGGCATCGGCCCGAAGCTGGCGCTGGCGGTGCTGTCGGGCATCGAGCCGCGCGAGCTCGCCGGTGCGATTCAACGCAACGACATCGCGCGGTTGACGGCGATCCCGGGGGTCGGCAAGAAGACCGCCGAGCGCATTTGCGTCGAGCTCCGCGATCGCATCCCGAAGGCGATTGACGCAACCGCGGCGTCGCCGGCGGACTCACTGCGCCAGGATCTCGCCTCCGCGCTCGTCAATCTCGGCTACCATCGACAGGCCATCGACAAGTCGCTCGACAAGCTGCTCTCGGGCAGCGTCGAACCGCGTTTTGAAGACGTCTTGCGGTCGGCGCTCAAGGAACTCTCACGCGCGTGACAGACCAGCGATTGATGACGGCGTCGCGCGTCGAGGACGACGCACAGGACGAAGGCCTGCGGCCGCGGCGCCTCGACGACTACATCGGTCAAGACAAGATTCGCGAGCAGCTGCATGTCGCGATCACTGCCACGCGCCAGCGCGGCGAAGCACTCGATCACACGCTGTTGTACGGCCCGCCTGGACTCGGCAAGACGACGCTGGCCTATGTGATCGCCAACGAGCTCGGCGTGCCGATCCGGACCACGGCCGGGCCGGTGATCGAGAAGCCCGGAGACCTGGCAGGGATCCTGTCCAACCTGCAGCCGCGCGAAGTGTTGTTCATCGACGAGATCCACCGCATGGCGCCGGCGATAGAGGAAATTCTCTATCCGGCGATGGAGGATTTCGAGCTCGATATCGTCATCGGGCAGGGGCCGGGAGCGAGATCGGTGAAGGTGCCGGTCGAGCCGTTCACGTTGATCGGCGCGACCACGCGCGCCGGATTGTTGACCTCGCCGCTACGCGCGCGCTT
>DASVFC010000403.1:0-4111 GCA_036380235.1 Vicinamibacterales bacterium | reverse complement strand
CCTCGGTTCCCTACCCGGCAGAAACGGAACTAATGGCCAACGTCGTCACCAGCTCGCATCACATGTCGGCAACGATGCAGGATGGCCGCGTCCACCGCATGACGGAATTGTTTGGGCGGCTGGCGCCCGGAGCCAATCTCGAGCAGGCTCGCGCTGAACTGCAAACCACGCATGGTGCAATGCTCAACGAACATCGCGAGGCGTACCCGGCCAACGACGACTTCCGCATCATGGCGGTGCAGTTGCGCGATCAGATCACGTCGCCGGCACGGACGGTGTTGCTGGTCCTGCTCGCGGCGTCCGGATTGATCTTCGTCATCGCATGCTCGAACGTCGCCAACCTGATCCTGGCACGGTCTGTCCGCCGTGAAGGTGAGCTGGCGATCCGGGCTGCGCTCGGCGCCTCGTCGGGCGCGCTGCGACGGACGCTGCTCGCCGAAAGCCTGCTGCTATGCGGCGCCGGCGCATTGTTGGGCGTGTTGATCGCCCGGCCGATGGTTGCGGTGCTGGCGCGCTATGCTTCGCGTTTCTCGGTGCGGGCGCTCGATCTCACGGTAGACGCCACGCTGCTGTGGGTCGGCGTCGGGCTCGCGATTACCTCAGCCGTGCTGCTGGCCTTCGTCCCCCGGCTGCCCTCGACGGATGCAACCAATGGCTTCGGGCTCGCCAACGGCAGCGTTCGTATCACGTCGGGCACCAACAACCGGCTTCGCTTGTTCGCGGTGACGCAGATCGCGGCATCGTTCCTCCTGCTGGCCGGTGCCGGCGCGCTGCTCGCGACGCTCATGGCATTGCAGCAGCAAAGCACCGGGGTCAACATGCGCAATGTCCTCGCCGTGCACGTGCCGCTGAACTACGAGCGGCCGCCGGAGCAGACGCTGCCGCTCTATCGTGAAGCCCTGCGCCAGATCGGCGAGCTGCCGGGCGTGCAGCAGGTGGCGGTCGGCACCATCGTGCCGTGGCGTGAAGCCGGTGCGTTCTTTGATGCGCAGTTCACAGTTGAAGGTTACGCCAAGGTGAACGGCGAAGACGATCCTCGCGCGAGTTTCCGCACCATCTCTCCCGGCTTCTTCAGTGCCCTCGGCGTGCCGATCATCGCCGGCCGCGACTTTAACGCCGACGACCGCAATGATTCGGAGAAGGTCGTCATCGTCAGCGAGAGCGTGGCGCGCCGCATGTTCAACAACCAGGACGCGGTGAACCGCAAGTTGATGTGGACCGATCCGGTAATGAAGTTCATCGGCATTTCAACGGGCGGCCGGCGTATCGTCGGCATCGCCGCGGACCTTGACGACGAGAACATCGTTCCCGGCCCGAAGATGACCGTGTATCACCCGATGGAACAGGAGTTTGGCGGCGGCCGCCTGTTCGTGCACGCGAGCACCGATCCCTACGCGCTGGTCACGCCGATCACGAAGATCATCCGTGGCATCTCGGCGGAGCAGCCGGTCGAGCAGGCGGCCACGCTCGAAGACGTGCGCGCCGAAGTGCTGGCGCCAAACCGGCTGAACACGTTGGTCTTCGGCGGCTTTGCCGTGGTGGCGCTGACCATCGCAATCGTCGGCGTGGCCGGCGTGCTGGCCTTTTCGGTCAGCGCGCGCATGCGCGAGTTCGGCGTGCGGCTGGCAATCGGCTCGACGCCGTCGAGCCTGCTTACCCGCATTCTGAGCGAAGGCGCGGTGATCGCCGCGGCCGGAATTGTCGTAGGTGTGATTGGCGGGTTTGTGCTGCTGCGATTCGCCGGCGGATTCCTCGGCGACATCGAAACGCCCGGCAGCCTGCCGCTCGCTGGCGCCGCCGTCGTCTTGATCCTTGCGGCCGTCGCCGCCTCGCTGATGCCCGCTGCCCGGGCATCACGCGTGGACGTCATGCAAGCTTTGCGATCCGAATAAAGACCCGAGGCCCCGGGTTCCAAGGGTTCCAGGAATGCAAAGGTTCCAGGGGTTTGGAACCTCAAAGCTCAGAACCCAACCCTTGGAACCTCTGGAACCGGGTTTAGCGAATGATCAGTGAATCCTCGTCAGGTACGTCAGCCAGCGCGACCCTGAGGTTGCCGGCGTTGGTGGCGTAAAGCAGCGCGGTGCTGACGGAGATTGTGCCGGCGCGGACCAGTTTTTCGAGCTCGCCATCGAAGTACTGCATGCCGTCGAGCGAGCCGTCGCGCATGGCGTCGAGCAGCGACTTGCCTTCCTTCTCGCCCATCTCGATGTACTCGCGAGTACGCATGGTGGCCTTCAGCATCTCGATGATCGCCATGCGGCCGCCCTCCTTCTTCGGGATTAGGCGCTGCGAGATGAAATAACGGAACGAGGCGGCCAGACGGCCGCGAACCGCCTGCTGATCCGACACCTCGAAGGTGCCGACGATGCGTTCGACGGTCTTCGAAGCGTCGATCGTGTGCAGCGTCGAGAATACGAGGTGACCAGTTTCGGCGGCGGTCAACGCGATCTCGATCGTTTCGCGGTCGCGCATTTCACCGACGAGGATGACCTTCGGGGCCTGGCGAAGTGCGGCGCGCAGCGCCAGCGCAAACGTTGGCGTGTCGCTGTGCAGCTCGCGCTGATGGACCGTGCCTTTTTTGTGCGGGTGCAGGAATTCAATCGGATCCTCGATCGTGAGGATGTGCTCGGCGCGCGACGAGTTGATCAAGTCGATGATCGCTGCCAGCGTGGATGACTTGCCCGATCCGGTGGGCCCGGTCACCAGCACGATGCCGTTCTTCAACTTGGCGACCTCTTCCATCGCCGGCGGCAGGCCGAGCTCCTGGATTGACGGGATGCGCGACGCGATGACGCGCATTACGATCGCAAACGTGCCGCGCTGCCGGAAGATGTTCACCCGAAACCGGCAGCGGTCGGGCAGCACGTACGACAGGTCGGTGGAGCCGCTTTCTTTCAGCGTTCGCAGCACCACTTCGTTGTTTCTGATCAGGTCGCGGGCGATCGCCGCCGTGTCGTCGTTGCGCAGCGTCGGCAGGCCGTCGATCTTCACTTCCACCAGCTCGCCGTAACGCTCGACCTGCGGCGGCCGGCCCGGCGAGAAAATCAGGTCGCTGATGCCGGTGCCGACGTCGAGCATCGCGTTGATGATGGTGTCTGTCGTGACCGCGCGCGCTTCGGACGTGCCGAAGAGCGTCGCGTTCAATTCCGCAACGGTCAAAGGGGCAACGCTATTCATATGTGGAAGCCGAAAGCTTACCTCATTCGCTGCCGGCTGCGGCCCTCAATCGAGGCGATGATCAGGCGGCGCAGCTCCTGTGCGTTGATCACCGCCATGCCTTCCGGATCGTTGTTGAAGTATGCAAACACATCGCGGCCTGCACGCCATTGCTCAGCGAGCGTCTCGGCCCAATACTCCATGCGTCGCAATTCGTAACGCCCGAAGTAGCGGCCGCCGGGCCCGTGAAAGCGCACATATAAATACGGCGTGGCGAGCGGCTCGAAGATCGCCGAGCCTGCCTTGTCGTGAAGACACATCGCCACGCCGTGCGCGCGCAGCACCGCCTGCGTTTCTTCGACGTACCACGATCGATGGCGGAACTCGAAGACGTGCCGGATCACGTGGTCCGGCGGCGTCCCATTGATCTCACCGAGCGTGCGCGGTAACAGCGCGAGAAAATCGTCGAGACGCGTCAGATCGCAATGAAAGCTCTCGGGCAGCTGATACAACACCGGGCCCAGATGATCTTCGAGCGCGCAGGCGCGCTCGAACAGGCGCGTCACCGGCTCTTCAGGATCGCGCAACCGCTTCAAGTGCGTGATGAACCGGCTCGCCTTGATCGCGTACAGGAAATCTTCAGGCGCGCGTTCGCGCCACCCGGCAAGTGTTTCCGACTCGGGCAGGCGATAAAACGTGTTGTTGATCTCGACGGTGTCGAACACGCTCGCGTAGTGGGTGAACCATTCCCGCAGCCGCAACTCCGGCGCGTAGAAATTGCCACGCCAGTGCTTGTAGTTCCAACCGGAACAGCCGATGCGAAGTGCCGGAGGCATTCGCGCGGCGTTTGCAAATCGCCTGCCTTAGCGGGCTGATCAGCGGGCGATCGGATCGAGTTCGGCCGAGACGCGCGAGATGCGATTGGCCGCCACCGCGACGACCCGCGTCCAGCGAC
>DASVFC010000402.1:0-4553 GCA_036380235.1 Vicinamibacterales bacterium | reverse complement strand
TACCAACCCCAGTCTGAACGTCGTATTAGACACAGTGCGGGCAGACATCGCACGGACCGCGGACGCTGCGCGCGAAAGAAGAACTGTGAAGAGTTGCACTGAAAAGCCTGATAACGATAATAGACGCATGGAGTTAGGCGGTCAACCGTCCGGCTTCGCGCGACGCGAACCGCTACGCGCCGGCCACCGGGGCTATGCGATGGCGGCGTTGCTCGTTGGCATGAGCGTGATGGCCGTGCTGATGGGCGCGTTGCTGCCCGTGTGGACGACGATGGCCAAGCGCGAAAAGGAGGCCGAACTGGTGTTCCGCGGCAACCAGTATGCCCGCGCGATTGGCCTGTTCCAGCGCAAGTTCGCGAACACTCCGCCACCAACGATCGACGTACTGGTTGAGCAACGTTTTCTCCGCAAGAAGTACAAGGACCCGATTACCAACGACGACTTCCAGCCGCTGTATGCCAACCAGGCGATTAGCCCAGGCGGCCCTGGCGGTAGCGGACAACAGGCGGCCGGCCAACGGGGCACCACTGGAGCGCCCGCCGGTCAGGTGCTGCAGCCCGGCTTTGGCGCCACCGGTGCGACCACCGCCGGTGGCATCATCGGCGTCACTTCGAAGAGCAAGGAGACCTCGCTGCGAGTGTTCAACGGCCGCACGCGCTACAACGAGTGGGCGTTCGTGAACGTTCAGACGTCGCAGCGAGTGGGCGGGCCGGGAGGCGGCCCGCCGGGAATGACGCAGCCGAACCAGCGGCCGGGGCAGCAGCAAAACCCGCAGCAGCAATCACCCTTTGGCCAGCAGCCATCGCCGTTCGGTCAGCAGCCTTCACCGTTTGGCACCAGTCCGAATCAGCGGCCCGGTATGCCGACGCAGCCGCCGGGCATGGGCACCACGCGGCCGCCGTTGCCGGGCAGCGTCGCACCGCCCAATGGCAACACGCCGTTCAGTCCGTTCCAGCCGCAGCCCCAGCCGCAGCCGCGCCGCCCTCCAGGTCAGTAACGATCGCGTCGTGGAGGGCGCGTCGCACCACTTGAATACCGTCGTTGTTCTGCCGCGACGGGTGGACACGATTTGAGAGGAAGACCACGTAGAGGTCGCGCGCGGGATCGAGCCAGAGCGACGTGCCGGTAAAGCCCGTGTGTCCGACCGCCGCTGGCGACAGCTTCGTGCCGCAGGATGATGTCGGCAACATGGTGTCCCACGCCAGCGCGCGGGAACTACCAGGGACATTCGTCTTCCTCCCAAACAGCGCCAGGTTCGGCGAACGCATCCACCATCGCGCGCAGACACCAACCGCGGCAGCAGTACCAAACAGACCCGCGTGCGCGGCCACGCCGGCAAGTGCCGCGGCGTTCTCGTCGTGCACCACGCCGCGAAATTCGTCGCCGGACGGCGTGTTCTCGGTCGGCGCGATGCGATCGAGCCAGTCGGCTCCAGGCACGTATCGCAACGCGACATCGGCACCGAGTTCGCGATCGCGCCAGGCATCAAACTGGCGATCGATCGGTGCTGCCGCTGCATTCTCGAGCGCGAACCCGAGCAGCATGAAGCCCGGGTCGCTGTAGATCGACTGCGTGCGCGGCAGGTAGTCGAGTGGTTCTTCGCAGATCGCAAGCTCGATCGCGGCGCGCGTGCGCCGCGACCGGTAGTACGGCCGATGCGCAGGCAGACCCGACGCGTGCTCGAGTAGATCCTGCAGCGTGACGATCTGTCGATCTTCGCCAGTCCACTGCGGGATCCAGTGACGGACGCGATCGTTCAGCCGCATCCGGCCAGCTGCGAATTCACCGGCCAGCAACGCCGCGGTGGCGATCACCTTGGTGAGCGACGCGAGATCGTAAATCGTGTCCGCATCCACTGCGCGTGCGGCCCGTGCGTACGCTTGCGACCCGCGGGCGATCGTTGCAAGACGGCCGTTGGCTCTTCCGATTTCGACCACGGCGCCGGGGAACACACGATCGGCGATGGCGCGGTCGAGCAGCGGTGCCACACTCGGCAACGGGATCCCGGTTGTCATGCCTGGGCTGCAGTAGGAGACACGGCTCGCGAAACCAACGCAACCACGCACGTCGTCGTGGCACCAATCAACACGTACCAGGTGAAGCCAATCGTCGTCGCCCACCAGACGCCGCTCATGACGATGAGCCCGGCGACCATGCCCAATAGGGTGTCGCGTTGACGGACGGTGGGTGCGAGCGTACCGAGCAGGAAAGCACCAAGCACGGAGCCCGACGAGAATCCCAGCACGGCAAGGCCGGCGTTCAACACCGAGTCGTTGAGGAACTGGGCGAGGATGGCGACGGCCAACTGCACGATGCCCCATGCGACGGTGGCGAGCTTCGAGACCCGCATTTGCGTGGCCTGGTCGGCATCCGGGTTCACATACGGCAGATAGAAATCAGTGACGGTCGTGGCTGCCATCGCATTCAACGACGGTGACAATGCCGCGGCAATGATCGCCGCGATGATGAAGCCGGCCAGACCGTTGGCGAGCTCCGACACGACGAAGAGCGGCAGGATCTCATCGGGCCGCTGCAGCGGCCGTGGCAGCGGCACATCCTGGTAATAGCGCGCCAGCATCACGCCGATGATGAGAAACAGGACGAACTGCGCGAACACGATGAAGCCGCTCAGGATCAGCCCGCGTGACGCGGCCTGTTGCGTTTGCGCCGAGAGCAGGCGTTGCACGAGGAATTGATCGGTACCGTGCGTCGACAGCGTCAGCGCGATGCCGCCGAGGACGCCGGCCCAAATCGTGTAAGGAGCCGAGAAATCAAGTCGCGCGTCGAGCCAGACGAAGCGGCCGGTTTCCGTCCCGAAACGGACGACTTCGGACCACCCTCCATCGATGCGGTTCAACAACGCGATCGCGACCACGGCCGCGCCGATTACGTAGATGAACATCTGCACCACGTCGGTCCAGATCACCGCCGCCGCGCCGCCGCGCATTGTGAAGACGATCATCGCCACACCAAGCACGATCGCCACCCATGTGACCGGCACCTGGATGACGATGCCCACGACGAGCGCCGCCGTAAACAGCCGGATGCCATCGGCGAGCGACCGGGTGAACAGAAAGATGCCCGCCGAGAGCGTTTTGACGCTGCTGCCGAAGCGCCGCTGCAACAGTTCGTAGGACGTGAACAACTCGCCGCGGAAATACGCGGGGATGAACAGCGCGCTGACAACGATGCGGCCGATGATGTAGCCGAGCGCGAGCTGCAGGAAGGTCATGTTGCCCGGCCGGCCATAGGCCTGCGCCGGGACACCGATGAAGGTCAGCGTGCTGGTCTCGGTCGCGACGATAGTGAAGCAGATCGCCCACCACGGCACGCTGCGGCCGGTCAGGAAATAATCACGCGTGGTTTTCTGGAAGCGCGCAAACCATGACCCGAAAGCGGTGATGGCGAGCAGGTACGCGGCGATGACGAGGTAGTCGACCCCTGAGAGCGACACTCAGGGGAGCGTATCAAGCTCTTGTCGGAAACGCATCCGATCTCTCGTTGACCACTCGGGACCATTCCTACGGAACAGCCCCAGCCCATTCGTGCGGGTCTAACCCGAAGAGGTCTACTCGGGAGCGGTGCCGAATGCCGCCCGGCCGAGCTCGCTGACGGCGTCGGACGAATTGGGCGGCGCGATCAGCGCTTCGTATGAGAACAAGATGATCCCGGCAGCACCAAGCTTACGCGCCATGGCAATGTGGCCTAGCGTCTGAGACGGTGTCAGTTGATAGGCGCCGATGCCCGCCCAGACCGGCCGTGATCCCGCGTAGGCGCGTGCCGACGCGATCTGTTTCTGGAAGAGCGCCGGCTCGGTGGTGTAGGCCATCGGGCAGATGACGTCGAGCAGCGACTGATCGATCCAGCCACGCCAGTCCTGCAGCCGATGATCGAACGCTTCCTGCGCATCGGGCAAGACGGCGGCGCTGAACACCACGTTCGGGCGCACTTGCTTCACCGCCGTCCGAATTTTCACCACGAGGGCGGTCAGCCGCGAGCGCCGGAAGTCGTCCCAACGCTCCGGGAACAGGTTCGGATATGCGGTCGGATCAAGCGCTTCTCGCGCTGCCGCTTCGCGGCGTTCCGCGTCGCTCAGTCCGGGCAGTACCGCGGACTTGAACTGCTCCAGCGCCGACGGACTGTAGTCGAAGTCGTCGTTGGGGAAGCGGATGTAATCCAGATGAATCCCGTCGACGGCGTACTTGGCCGCAATCTCACCGACCACCGCGGCCGTGTGATCCTGGGCTGCGGGATGGAGCGGTGATGTGTAGAGCCCCTCGACTTTGGTTGAGTGGGCCCGCGTCCATCGTGCGAGCCGGCCGAGATAAGCCGGGCTTCGCAGATTGATCTTTTTCATCTCGCCGGCCAGTTCGCGCGGCACCATCAGCCATTCTGGTGCGCGATACACGACGTGCTCGCGTGACGCCGGCAGGCTGACCGAGCTCGACACCAGGTTCACCGCGACCCAGGCGTGGACCTTGAGCCCTTTCGCCCGCGCTTGTTCGATGATCGTGGCCAGCGGATCGAATGCGGGCTTTGCCGCCAGCTCCGCT
>DASVFC010000401.1:0-6076 GCA_036380235.1 Vicinamibacterales bacterium | reverse complement strand
GATGGCGTTCTGAACCAGCCCCGCATTGGTGGTCACCACTCCCACCACGTTGACGTCCTTCACGACATGGAGCGGGCCTTCCGTGACTCTCAAGGCGATCGACACCGAGCCATCCTTGGCTGTGGTCACGTCGTGAGTGACTGCGGCGCTTCGATAGCCGAGCCCCATGTACAAGGCCTTCACCCTGCGCGACGCAGCGGTCGAAGCCGACTCCGCTAACGGCTCGCCAATCGTCAGTCCGAGCGCTTCCTGCACGGTGGCCATTCGCGTCGGATCGACGCCCTCGATCCGCAGGTCGGCAAGGCGCGACAGCACGCCTTCGTCGATCGCGATCGGCAGCGTGACGTCGGCATCGTCAAACGTCGGCTCTCCGACCGTCACCACGGTCTGCACGTATCCGCGGCTGGCGTACCACTGCCGGACGTCCCAGGCGAGCGCCTGCGTGTCCAGCCACACCTCCGATTCGGCACGGTGCGGCTCGAGCAACCCGTCAAGTTCCGCAACCGAGGCGTCGGGAACGCCGCGCCAGGCAACCTTCAGTTGTTTGATCTGCGGTCCACGCGAAACACGCATGGTGACCCGGGCGAGGTCCGGCGTCTCCGGTGGGAATGCAAGCTCCACGGTCGGCCGGTAGAAACCTCGCTGCGCGAGACCCTCGCGCGCGATGCGCTCGAACTCCGTCTTCACGACGTCGGCGATCGGCAGGCCGCGCCAGGCTTCGTACATCGCGTCAAGCATCTCGCCCGGAAGCGAGTCGCCGCTGGTTTCGATTACGGTCCGCGGCCCGCGCTGGATGTCGTACGTCAGCGAGACGTGCATTCGACTGGCGTCCTCGAGTCGGGTCGGCACGATGCGTACTCGGTGGTAGCCGCTCTCCAGATAAAATTCCTCCAGCCGGTGCCGATCTTCGATCCACCTGCGCACGTCGAAGCGATCGCCGGCCTCCAGCTCGAGACGGGAGACGATTTCCCGGTCGCTGAATCCCGGCGTGCCCGTGATGCGCACCGCGTTCACAGTCACACTCGGTTGTTTTGCCTCCGAGCGAACGCTTGCCGTCACACTTGGCGTTCCGGGGCCGAACACGAGCGAACGGCGGAACTCGAGCGTCCGCGTACCGTCCTCCATCGACGAGGCTCGGATTTCATTGGCCGTCGTCGGCTTCCACACGAGCACCCACGTAACCGATCCTTCTTCGAGGTTTTCGGAGAAGATCAAATCGAACTTCGAGCCAAGCGACTTCTGCACGGTCAGATGCTGGGCGTTGCTGACATCCTTGTTGACGAGTTCGAGGTCCGCGGCGCCAACCCGCACCGAGTCAAGGCCGACGAACTTACCGGCAAAGCCCAGGATGTCGGTGGCCGCTGCGCCGGCCGCGAAGTTGTCGGCGTCGTTGCCCTGTATTGACTGATCGTCGGCGCGACCCGTGACGACCAGCGACTGCAGCTCGCGCTCACCGAGCGGAGGCACCGAGCTGAAGTTGGTTTCGATGCGATCCGCCGTGCCGCTGATGCGGATGGTCACTTCGTATTCGCCGATGCGTGTCTCGCCGAGGACGTCGAGGGTCGGAAGCAATCCCTCGGCCGGCGCGAACCGTAACAGGCTGTCACGCAGACGGTAGGCCCGCCCACCGATCTGGACCCGGCCATCGTCAACGATCGCGACTCGGCCTGAGAGCGACGGCGAGTCGACGGTGCCGCCAAGCTGCAGGTCGGGAAGCAATTCGACGGTGGCGGCGCTGTTGTCGATCAGGATCGGATCGGTGACATCGAAGTCGATGTCGAGGGCGGTGCGCGCCAGCCAGGGCGGCAACGTGGACTCACCAGAGCGCCGCGTCGCCGCCGAAAGCGAGTTCACCAGCTGCAGAATGCGCGTCACCGGCTCGGTGTATTCGTTGGACGTGATCTGGACCGCGCCTTGAAGCGTTGGTGCGATCTCGGATTGCCGCCAGATCAAGTCGGCACCAAGTTGACTGCGCAGACCGCGCGGCACATCGATCAGGATGTCGCGCGCGGTGATCGTCAGGCCGCCACGCGACCCTTGCGCACGGAGTGGCAACTGACCGTCGATGTTGACGGTGCCGCCGTTAACCCGCCCTCCGAACTTCGCGATCGAAAGATCTTCGTCCGTCAAGCGGACGCGGCCGGACCAGCCCGCAAAGAGAATGCGCTGACCTGGCACCAGCCACGAGGCCTCGGTCATCGACGCGTCCGCCGTGAGGCGAGGGGCGCCATAGGGGCCGCGGAGCTCGACGTTTCCCTCGAGCCGACCGGTCGCACGGCCCGACAACAACGTGCCGATGATGGCGAGCTCGGTGTCGACGTCGAGTCTGACGTCGTTCACGACTCCGGGCGCGAATCCGAGACTGCCGCGGCCAAGAACCTTCGTGCCCGGGCCGCGCCAGTCGAGGCTCTCAACGGTAAGCGCGCCCTCCGACAAGCGAAAGCGGGTGACATCAGCCTGAGCGTAAGTCAGCCCTTTCGTCGTCACCTCGGCACGATCGAATCGGACTTCACCGATGACGGCCATCAGATCCGGTCGCGATGACGTCAGCTTCGCGGAGACATCGAGGGCGCCGCCGAAGGCGCCGAGGAGCGTGGCCGGATTGAACCACGCTGTCGCTTCGAGCGTCGCCGGCGCATCGATCTGAGGAGGCGCGATCTGCCACCCCGAAGGGAGCCATTTGTTCAGCCAGTGGAGCGGCGCTCCACCAGCGGCCGCGAGTTCACCGCCAAGCAGTCTGCCCGTCGCTTCGCGCACCTCGGCGCGCTGTCCCGTGAGATCGATCGCCAGGCGCACGTCCTGTGCGACGGTCTTGTTGTCTATCGAAATGGCGGCGAGCGTGCTCTTGAGATTGCCCGTGAGGGCGATACCGGCGGCAACCCGTTCGGCCTGAACATGACCGGCAATGCGACCGGTGGCGGCCCAGTCTTCAAGGCCATTCGCGCGCCGCAGCCATGGCTGAAGCGTGCCGATGTCCCCATCCAGATCGACCACCAATTTCCCCTCAGGTCGATCGATCGCGACCGTCCCGTCGGCACGTACCTCGACGCCCCCGATCACCATCGTCTGGTCGTCAAGTTGGAGGCGGCCATCGATCAGCGTGGCGCGAAGTCCGTGATGCAGCGCAATCGGCACGTCGAAGACCGTGGCATCTACAGGCGCCATCTTTAGGTCCAGCGTCACCGCCGCCACGTTTCGCAGCTCACCCTTGAACAACAGCGAGCTCGAGATCCTTCCGCGCAGCGAGCTGGCGTCAGCTGCAGCAACGCCCATCGCCTCGCCAAGCCGCCGGATCTGGTAATCCGTGATCGTCAGCCGACCGTCGAACGGGTTGGGTGCTTCGAGGCCGATCGACGCATCGAGTGCCGCCTGTGCTTGCGGTGCGCGCGCGACCATCCGCATCACGCCAGCGCTGACTGCGAGATTGCTTTCGACGTTGCCTATTTCTTGGCCGGACACGCGCACGGATTCGAACATGAAACGGCCACCACCGCTGAGATCGTCGAGCGGTCCTCCAAGCGTCAGGTCGAGCGCGCCATTAGTCGCGGTGACGGCGGGCGGGTCGCTGCTGGTGCCGGTAAGGTCTCTGCCGGTGACCGTTGTGTCCAAAATCGGCGCCGTCCACGGCCCAGACCAGCTTCCAGCTGCGGTCAACGAGCCGCCCAGGGTCAGGCCGCTGGACGATGTCAGTGTGATGGACGAAAGGTCACTCGCCAGAAGACGGAATGTGCCACTCGATGTCTTACGTGCGACGTCGACGACAAACGGCGCGTCGATATCCGACTGAGGCAGACCGGCGAGGGTCACGGAGCGCCCCGTGATGCGGCCCTTCGAGCGCAGCGCGCCGAGCGTGCCCTCGATGGCGGCATCGATCTGGATAACACCGGCTGCGCTATCGGGGTGGACACTGGTGGGCGCACCTAGCGCCTGTGCCTGTCGGATCGCCAGCGGCAGATCGATTGTCCGCATCACGAGCCGACCGCGAATCGGCGATGTTTGCCATCGTCGCTTATCGAGGCGGATGTCGGCGATGACGCTCAGATCCACGCCCTTGCTGTCGCGGGGGACGATCTCGACGTGCCATAGATCGCCTTGACCCGAACCACGCGCGTCGATGACGGTCGTCGTACCTGACGCGACGAGGCCGGTGGTCGCGCGAATGTTGAACCGCGGCGGTGCCCGCTTTTCGCTTCGCCATTCGACGATCGTCGAGCCGCTTTTCGAAAGTCTTCCTGCAAGCGCCGCGATTGAGGGAATCTGACCTGCGTCGACGTCGGCCCACCGCACCTCGACGCGGCTCTGACGGCGCGGGTCATCTACTGAAATCGTTCCGTGACCGTCGACCGTTCCGCCGGCAACGTTCATGGTGAACGTGTTCAGCGACAACTGGCCGCCGTTGTAGGTGCCGCTTGCCCGCATCGTGCCGACCTTTACGTTTGACCACTCGATCGTTCGGCCGTCAGCCTCGAAAGTAATCGTGGGCTCCGACACCGGACCCGTCACGTGAGCGGTCGCCTCCACGTGTCCCACAGCACTGGCCTTCTCGCGATGGTTCGCCGTCCACGATTCAATCTCCGACGATCCGCTGACGGTCACGTCTACACGGGCGGGGTCCTCGCGAAACGAAACGCTGCCCCGGGCTCGCAACAAGGTGCCAGGCCGCGACGCCGTCACCTCACGGATCACGAGCCGCTGCCCCTCGAAATCGAACTCACCGGCGGCCGATTCCATGTCGATGGTTCGATCGCCGATGGTCATGCGAAGTCCGGCGTGCGCGGCGATCGAGGCCGTGATCTTGCCGCGCTCTGCGCTGATCAGGCGAACCGACGCCCCTTGAATCGACGCCGACATCGCTGGATGCCGAAAGGAGACGCCAAGATCGTCAACGGCGATCGGCGGTAGCGCGAAGCTATTTCCGTTGGATACCCCACCGCTCACCCTCGGCAAATTGTCGGTGCCATCTTCGTATCGCGCGATGGAGATGCGAGGCGCCACGAGCGAAACCCGTCGCAATTGGACGTCGCCAATTAGTGTGCGTGCCCCGAACGTCACGCCGAGGGTATCGGCCGTCGCGAAGGGCGCTGATGGCGTGTCGACCGACGCCAGCTCTACGCCTCGCAGTTGTGCCGAAAGCGTTAGAACGTTGTACGAGAGAGAGCCGGATCGCACCTCGATGCCGTACGACGCACGGACGACCTCGATGACTCGGCGCAGAACGTACTCCCGGACAGGTGCCGTTTGCAGAGCCACCAGCGCAGTGAGCAGCATCACCGCTGCTGCGGCGATGAGAACACGGGTCTTTCGCAGTTGAAACTCCCGAGCGGCCGGGGTCATGACCGCGCACACCATTATGGGAGCGAAGCTGACCGACGCGTCCGGTCGGCGCACTCCCTCGCAGCCTCTGTCAGATCAGCCAGTGACCATTCGCATCAGTTGACAGCGCGGACAATTTGCCCGTTGGGTTTGAGGGGAAACCGACGCTTCAGGAGCTGACACTTGAGGGGGACCGACACTTGAGGGGGACCGACACTTGAGGGGGACTAGACACTTGAGGGTGTTGATTGCCGTTTGTTGAGCTGGCCGATATAGTGGGCCACCCGCCGCCAACATATCAGCGCAATGGCATCGATCTCCCACTACGACGTCATCGGGCCACTCGGCGAAGGCGGCATGGGCGAAGTGTTTGTCGCGTTCGACACGACGCTGCAGCGCAAAGTCGCCCTCAAGGCCGTGCGGCACGAACACCGCCTCGATGATGTCGCCCGCGCGCGGCTGCTGCGCGAGGCGCGCATCCTGTCGCAGCTTGATCACCCGAACATCTGCCGCATCTACGACTTCGTCTCCGATGGCGCCAGTGACTATCTCGTCCTCGAATTAATTGAAGGCCGCAGTCTGCGGTCGGCGCTGAGGGATGGCCTCGACCGCGCGGCGCGCATGCGGGCGGCGGAAGAAATCGCTCGCGCGCTGGTGGTCGCGCACGCCAGCGGCATCGTCCACCGCGACCTCAAGCCCGAAAACGTGATGGTGTTGGCGGACGGACACATCAAGGTGCTCGATTTCGGACTGGCTCGCGCCT
>DASVFC010000400.1:0-5211 GCA_036380235.1 Vicinamibacterales bacterium | reverse complement strand
TGCAGAACGTGCTCGCGTCGATGATGGTCGCGGGGCCGGCGCGCGGGGTGCTCGGCCCGCACGGGCTGCCGGCCCACATCACCCGCACGGCCGCAATGACCACGCGCTTGACGCTCGCCGAAGCAAGGCGTGCATTCGAGGAACGCTACGTGCGGGCGGCGCTGGCGCGGGCCGGCGGCAGATCGGTCGCGGCTGCGCGCGAGCTTGGCGTGTCGCGGCAAGGTCTGCGGAAGCTGACGGCGCGGCTTGGATTGTCGGCGATCGAAGAGGCAGCCGGGGCCACGCATTAGAATGAGCAACGCGTGCTGCGTTACCTCGTTCGCCGCCTCCTGTTGACCATCCCCGTGCTCCTTGGTGTGGCGACGTTGGTGTTTTCGTTGATTCACCTCGTGCCCGGCGATCCGGCGCAAGCGATGCTTGGCGACGGCGCGTCGGCGCAAGACATCGCCGAGCTGCGAAAAAGCCTTGGCCTCGACGCCCCCTTGTTCGATCAATACGTCACGTTCCTGAGTCGCGCGATCACCGGCGACCTCGGCCGCTCGTTCCGCACCGGGCAACCGGTCACGACGATGATCGTGGAGCGAGTGCCGGCGACGGCGGAGCTGGCTATCGCCGCGATGGTCGTGGCGGTTGTGATCGCTATCCCACTCGGAGTGATCGCGGCAGTGTGGCGCGGGACCGCCGCCGATTACGGCGCGATGACATTCGCGCTCGCGGGCGTATCGATACCCAATTTCTGGTTGGGGCCGCTATTGGCGATCGTCTTCGCCGTCGAGTTGGGATGGCTGCCCGTCTCCGGCCGCGGCACGCCCGCGCACCTCGTACTCCCGGCGATCTCGCTCGGGTTGGCGCTCGCCGCGATTCTCGCGCGCATGACAAGAGCGAGCCTGCTCGATGAACTGCGCGAGCTCTACGTCCGCGCAGCGCGCGCGAGAGGCGCCTCCCGCACCGCTGCGGTGACCGCGCATGCCTTGCGCAACAGCATGGTGCCGCTGCTCACCATCGTCGCGCTGCAGTTTGGCGCTGTGCTCACCGGCGCGGTAATTACCGAAACGATCTTCGCCTGGCCCGGCATCGGCCGGCTGCTGATCCAGTCGATCGGCTTCCGTGATTACCCGATGGTGCAGGGTTGCATCCTGTTGATCGCCGTCACCTATGTGAGCGTCAACCTGATCACCGACCTGTTATACGGCGTGCTCGATCCGAGGATTCGCCTCGAATGAGCTTTCTGCGTTCAGGCCAGGCGCGCGCCGGGTTCTTCATCGTCGCGATCGTGTTTCTCACCGCGATTTCTGCGCCGTGGATCCTGCCGTGGGATCCCGCGACGCAGGACCTGCCCAATCGCTTGCAGGGGCCGACCTGGAATCACTGGTTTGGGCTCGACGAGCTTGGCCGCGACATCCTCGCGCGTGTCCTGCTGGGCGCGCGCGTGTCGTTGCTGGTCGGTCTCATTGTCGTTGGTGTGTCGTCGATCGTCGGGATGGCCGTCGGCGCGATTTCCGGCTACTACGGCGGTACGGTCGATCAGGTGATTGGCCGCCTCATGGACGTGCTGATGGCGTTCCCCGGCATGCTGCTGGCGATTGCGCTCGTCGCGGTGCTGGGACCGAGCCTCGTCAACGTGGTGATTGCGCTGGCGGTGATCGGCTGGGTGGGTTACGCCAGGCTGGTGCGAGGGCAGGTGCTTCGGGCGCGCGAGTTCGAATACGTGACCGCGGCCCGCGCGCTCGGTGCGGGCACGCTGCGCATTTTGTCGCGCCACGTCCTGCCGACGGCGTTACCGCCGTTGCTGGTGCAGGCGACTCTGGGCATGGCTGGCGCGATCCTGTCGGAAGCGGCGTTGAGCTTTCTCGGCCTCGGCGTTCAACCGCCGACGCCGAGTTGGGGAACGATGATCAACGGTGGCCGAGTGCATCTGCTCGACGCGCCGCATCTCACCGTATTTCCCGGGTTGTTCCTGGCGGTCGTCGTGTTGGGATTCAATTTCCTCGGCGATGGCTTGCGAGACGCCATCGACCCTCACAGGAAATAACCGCCGTCAGGTGGGGGGCAGGCGCCGTTTCAGATTCCGCAACGCCGGGTTGTCTGGCTCCGCCGATAGCGCTTCGTCGATCACCTGGTGCGCGCGCGCGAGGTCTCCTGCACGCCATGCCGCTTCCGCCAGCTTCAATTGCAGCGCCGGGTTCGCGCCGCCTTCGTCGATGGCACGTCCGAACCATCGCACGGCGAGGGACGGATCGCCAAGGCGCACCGAATAGTCGCCAATGCGCGTGGACACCGAGGTCAACGGCCGGTCGTCGCCGACCAGCGTGGCGTATTTCAACAGCGCGTCGCGCGCATCCTGGATGCGCCCGTCTCGCGCCGTCACGTCGGCAAGGTGCAGATAAGCATCGGGCGGCACTGGAAGCTTGGCTACGGCCTGGCGCAGGGCGCGTTCGGCGCCGCGCACGTCGCCCGCCCGCAACAACGCGCGCCCAAGCTCGGCAAACGTTTCGGCGCTCGCGTCCGAATGCGTCGCCGCTTCCGTGAGCGCTTCGATGGCCTTGAACAGCGCCACGCGATCGCCGCGTCGCTCGGCGGTGGTTAGCCACACGTGGCCAAGCGCCGCATACGCCTGGGGCGCATCTGCGAACCGTTCAACCGCGCGGCCCAGCGTAGTCACGGCCGCGTCCTCGCGCCCCGCGCGTGCCTGCGCAAGGCCCAACGCCACCAGCCGGTCGACACGCGACTGATCGAGTGCGGCGAGGGCTTCAAGCTGATTGATCGCGCGCCCATGTTCGCCTTCGAGCGAATAGACCTCGGCCAGCGCCTCTCGCGCCGAGGTCTGGCTCGCGGGTGAGCGCCGCGCCGCTTCTTCGAGGGACTTGCGCGCCGCCGGTATCTGATCGAGATCGCGCTGAATCAGCCCGAGTACGTAATGGGCCTCGCCCAATGCGGGGTCAAGCGCGAGCGCCTGTTTCAGCGGCTCCGCGGCGGCTCGCAGCCGGCCATTTTGATACCGGGCGAGTCCTAGCTTATAGAGGACGCGGGGATTGCGGTCGTCGAGCGAGACAAACGATTCGTATTGGTCGATGGCCCGCTCGCCGCGCCCGAGGCCGACGTTGACGTCGCCGAGCATTTCGATGGCGCGTAGTGCGGCCGGGTCGAGCTCAGTCGCGCGGCGCAGATCGCGAAGCGCGGACTCGAGCTCATTCTGGGAGTAGTAGACCGAGCCGCGTTTCAGGTGCGCGACCACCGAGTCGGGATTGCGAGTGATGGCGCCGCTGTAGGCCTCGATGGCCTGGAAGGCGCGCTCGTCCGCCACGGCCCGGTCGCCGGCCTGAATCAGCCGTTCGAATTCGCGTTCGTTGGCCATCGCGGAATAGGCCAGCGCGCCGGCGACGCCGGCCACCGCGACGAAAAAAACGGCCACAACCGAGCCACGCACGGGATAGATGGTAACACCCGCCTTCGCTAAGCCCACGGTGGGCAAGGAGTTGTCCCGCGGGGGCCAGGGAACTTTTGAGCAGGGACGGGTTCTAATCTTGATACACTGGCCATGGTCGTTCGAACAGTCGCCGATTCCGTCATGAAAGACGCCGGGGCACTCGGGTGGGCAGAGGTCGGGAACCGTGAGGCGGTGCTCATCGAGCGCTGTGCCGCCGGCGAACCCGCCGCGTGTGCCGAGCTCGTGTCGGGACACGAAAGAATGGTCTACCAGCTAGCCCTGCACCTGCTGGGCGACCGCGATGAGGCCCTCGACCTCTCCCAGGAAGTCTTTTTCAGCGTCTTCCGCACCATCCAGAATTTCCGCGGTCAGTCCGCGCTCAAGACCTGGATCTACCGCATCGTCATCAACCAGGCCCGCAACCGGCAGCGATGGTGGCGGCGGCGGCACAAGGCCGATCAGGTCTCGCTCGATCAGCATGTCGCGTCGCATGGCGATCTGCGCCAGACGAGCGATCACACGGCACCCGATCGCGCCTATGCCCGCAAGGAACTCGCGGCCAAGCTGTGGTCCGCGCTCGATCGGCTGCCGTTCGATCAGCGCACGGTGATCGTGCTGCGCGAGATCGACGGTCTCAGCTACGACGAAATCGCCTACTCCCTCGGCGTCGCCATCGGTACTGTCAAGTCGCGCCTGACGCGCGCGCGGCAGACGTTGCGCCACGAGCTCCGGGAGGTCCGGCCATGATGCACGAACACCCGTGCGCGGATGTTCGCGACAACCTGGAAGCGTTCTACGACGGCGAGCTCACGATCGACCAGCGCGTCGCCATCCAGAACCATCTCGGTGAATGTGTCGCGTGCAACCTCGCCGCTGAAGAGTTGAACGCCCTCGGCGCGTCGATACGCGAGTTTGCCGCGCAAGTGGCCGACCGCACCTCCGACGAACCGATGCGCATGACGACGCGCGTCATGGAACGACTGGGCGTCGAAGAGCAGTTCTCGATGAAGTCGCAGCTAATCGCGTTGTTCCAGGACATGCACCTGGTGTGGGCCGGTCTCGGCGCCACAGTAGCGACGATGATTTGCGTGATTGGCTCGGCGAGCGTGCTGCATGCGGCCAACCAGCAGCAGCCCGGATCGTTTGCCAGCGTGATCTCGATTCTCGCCAACCCAGGCTCGAACGAAAACCCAGTGCGTCTCAACTACGAGATGCTGTCGGCGTGCCCGGACGCGATTGAGCGCCGGACCTGCGCGCCGATCGCGGTAATGGCATCGCCCATTGAGCCGCTCCAGGACGGGGAGTATGCGCTGGCAGCGGTGGTCTCGCGTGAAGGCCGCGTGCAGGGCGTCCAGATGATCAACCAGTCGGGTGCGGCCGCGACCCATCGGTCGGTGAACGCGATGCTCAACGAGGCTTATCGCGTGCAGTTCGCTCCTGCGCAGGCTCGCGGCGGCGACGCGGTGGCCGTTAGCATGGTCTGGCTGGTCGCAAACACGACCGTCAAAGGCCGCGTTGGCGATATGGAGACGCTGCGGAACCTCCTGCGCGCGCAGACGACGCCGCAACCGATCGGGCCGCTGCCGGTGCCGTCGGAAGAAGCGAAGCCGCAGCCCTCGCAGGGCCCGCTAATGAAACCCACTTCGCCGGAAACCACAATCCCCGCGCTCGCGGCAGGCGGCGGCGACTAACGCCCTACACTTCCGGTCAGCGAATCACAATCTGGCCGGTTCCAACGTTTCCCAGTGCGTCGGTCGCACGAATTACCAGTGTGCGGCCGGCGG
>DASVFC010000399.1:0-10322 GCA_036380235.1 Vicinamibacterales bacterium | reverse complement strand
CGTGTATTCTTTGCATTGCTGCCGGTGTTCGCCGGCCTCGTCGCGTTGTTCTACCGCCGCCGCCATTTCCCGACGGCGTTGGTATTCGCCGCGCACCTGCACGCATTCGCGTTCATCGCTTTTGCGATCGCGGAAGCGTCGAAGTTCACGCGCAACGAAACGGTCGCGGATGTCGTGAGCGTGATGTGTACGATCGCGTTCGTGATTTACGCGCTGCCGGCGTTCCGCGCCGTGTTCGAAGGCGGTTGGCCGGTGACGGTCGCGAAGGCAACGGCGATCGGGTTCTTGTACTTGCTATCGTCGTTGCCGGCATTCATCGTCATCATGTTGTTGGCATCGTGGACGTGAGGCAAGGATGCGAAAACGATTTTCGCGGCCGGTGGTGAAGGCGATCGACGAAGCCTCGATTCTCGGCGTCAAGGCCGGAGCGGCAAGCGACCATCGCTTCGTCGGCGTGTGGCCCGTTGTCGTCGATGGCCGCGTCTACGCGCGGTCGTGGACGTTGCGGCCCGATGGGTGGTACCACACATTCCTCGCGGATCCGCGCGGCATCATCCAGGTCGGGGCGCGCCAAGTGCGGGTCCGCGCCGTCCGCGCCCGCAGCGAGCGTGTTCGCGATAAGGTGGAAGAAGCCTACGCGGCGAAGTACGACACCAGGGCCTCACAGAAGTACGTGCGCGGATTCAAGACCGCAAGACGCCGCGAAGCCACGATGGAATTCATACCCAGGTGAGCGATGTCGATCGAATCACATACAGATCTTGAGGGCGTAACTGAGGCCGGCAGGGTGACGACGGCGACACTCGACGCGCTGGCGCGCCATGTGCGGCCGGGGGTGACGACGGCGGAGCTCGATGACGTGGCCGCCGTCGTGTTGGCGCGTAACGGCGCGCGGTCGGCGCCGGCGCTGGTCTACGGTTTTCCGGGGACGGTATTGATCAGCGTCAACGATGAGATCGTCCACGGCATTCCCGGCTCTCGGCGACTCGCGCCCGGCGATCTCGTCAGCCTGGACGTCACGGTGGAGAAAGACGGCTACGTTGCCGACGCAGCGCGCAGCGTCATCGTCGGCCAGGGATCGAGAACGGCGCGGCAGTTGATCGCGGCCGCCAAGGCCGCCCTCGAAGTTGGGGTGAGCGTGGCGAAGGCGGGCGTGCCGGTCAACCACATCGGCCGCGCGGTGCAGAACGAAGTCCGGCAGCGCGGCTTCAACGTGGTGAGAGGCCTGTGCGGGCATGGGGTCGGCCGCACCATCCATGAGGCGCCCGAAGTACCGAACGTTTACGATCGGTTCCAGCGCGACGTGCTGACCGAGGGGTTAGTGCTGACGATCGAGCCGATGATCACCGCTGGTTCGTCCTACCCGGTTCAATGCGCCGACGGTTGGACGCTGCGCACGCGCGACGGCAGCCTCGCCGCGCATTGCGAGCATACGCTGGTGATCACGCGCGGCCGGCCGTTGATTCTGGCGGCATGAGGAGAGGTGCATGAAGGTCTTAATGGCGTTCGCGTTGGTGATCCTGATCACTCCGGTACTCGCGCAATCACCTGACATCCGCACGCTCGAACACCGGGTCAAGGTGAAGTCGACCGTACCCGCGCTGATGGGCGAGACGGTGGAGCTCTACGTGCGGGAGCGCGTCCGCGCGTCGATGAAACTCGACAACGTAGCCGCCGATCGGGTGGTCTTGTTCGTCCACGGCGCGGGCACACCGGCGGAAGTCGCCTTTGACGTGCCGCATAGCGATTACAGCTGGATGGCGTATCTCGCCAATGCCGGCTTCGACGTTTTTTCCATGGACACCACCGGCTACGGCCGTTCAGTCCGTCCGCGCGAGATGAGTGACCCGTGCAACCTTGCCGCTGAACAGCAGGCGCAATTCGTGCCTGCATTGATCAAGGCGCCCTGCGAACCGAAATACCCTGGACAGTTGACCAACATCGCGTCCGACTGGAACGACATCAATGCGGTCGTTGATTTCATTCGCAACACGCGCAAGGTCGAGAAGGTCAGCCTGGTGGCGTGGTCGCTCGGCGGTCCGCGCGCGGGTGGTTATGCGGCGCAGAACCCGGATAAGGTGCATCGACTGGTGTTGCTGTCTCCGGCGTATAACCGCGCGGTAGCGGCGACGCCGCCGACGCTGCCGGACAAGGGCACCGTCTTCAACACGCAAAACCGATCCGAGTTCGACGCCAATTGGGATCGGCAGATCGGATGTCCGGGACAAGTCGACCCGGCGGTGCGCGAAGTGGTCTGGTCGGAGATGCTGAAGTCTGACCCGGTTGGCGCGAAGTGGGGCAGCGGCGTCCGCCGCGCGCCGTCGACCACCACGTGGGGCTGGAATGCGGCCGCACTGGCGGCCACGAAGACGCCGACATTACTGATCGCGGCTGCACTCGACAAGCAAGTGGCATCCGAGCGGGTGCGCCAGGCCTATGAAGATCTCGGCGCCGGCGACAAGGTGCTGCTCGATCTCGGCTGCGCATCGCATAACGCGATGTGGGAGGCGAACCATCTCGAGCTGTTTGCGGCGTCGCGTGACTGGCTGACCGCTGGTGCCGTTGGTGGCGTCAGGAACGGCGTGGTGCGGCTCGGATATCCGAAGTCGTGACCGGGTGCTCCGCCGACCGCGAAAGAATCGGCGGAGCTTCTGGCTCGAGCACAGGCGGGTCTCCGCCTCGTGCGTTAACGTTCGTCGTCTGGCTCCTCGCCATACGCACCAGCGACCTTGCGTGACGCGGGGTGGCTGCGATCGGCATACTTCGATTCCGCTTCCTTCTGCGCAACCGAGCGGCTGCCGGCCTTGTGTGATGTGTGACTGTCGTTGTAGTCCTCGATTCGCGCTTCGCCACTGCGGCCGGCGGCATCGCGAACCTCTGGTGGTGCGTCCGGCGTCGCCTGCGGCAACTCCTGGCGCTCTTCGTGTTCTTCAGCTGCCGTTTCTCTGTTGCTGATTCCCTGCTTGTCCGACGACATGCTTCCCTCCAATGAGGTTCGATGTACCTCACCCATGCACGTAGCAGGATCCGAGCCAGAGACTACCTCGGCAGCGAAAGTTGGCTTCAGGTTGGAGGTTTAGAAACGAGCTTTGAGCTCGTCGGGAGATACCGTGGCGGCTCCGAACTTGCCAACGACAATGCTCGCCGCTTCGTTGGCAAGCCGGGCTGCCTCGAACATCGTACCGCCGGCGGCAATAGCCAGCGCCAACGTCGCGATCACCGTATCTCCGGCGCCGGTGACGTCCGCCACTTCTCTCGCCGACGCCGGCAGGTAACCATCCGTGCCGGCGTGGTCGAGCCACATGCCGTGCTCACCCCTGGTGATCAGCACACTGTCCACGTCGATGCGCTGCCGTAGCGCGATGGCAGCTTTGCGCGCGTCTTCGTTGGTGGAGATGCGGCTGTTGGTGGCGCTCTCGGCTTCGACGTGATTGGGCGTCACGAGCGCCGCGCCCGCGTAATAGTCGATGTGCGGAACCTTCGGATCGACGATCACTGGCAGCCCGTTGCCATGCGCGAACGTCATCAGGTGCGCCATCGAGCGGCGCGTGATCACGCCCTTCTGGTAGTCCGACACCAGCACCACCTGCGCCGATCGCGCGCGCTCAGCGATCTGCTGCGCTAACGCCTCTTCGATCTCGGTGCCGACTTCGTGATCCGACTCGAAGTCGATGCGCGACACCTGCTGGTTGCGCGTGGTGACGACACGCATCTTCGTGGTGGTACGGCGCTTCGGATCGGTGATCAAGCTGGTGGCGTGGATGCCCTTGGCGGCGAGCTCGCCCTTCAGCTGCGCTCCCGAATCGTCGTCGCCGATGACGCCGATCAGATCCACGGCGGCGCCGAGCGCTCGCAAATTGTTGGCGACGTTGGCGGCGCCGCCGAGCCGGATCTCTTCGTGATCGAACACCACCACGGGCACCGGCGCTTCCGGTGAGATGCGGCCGACGCGGCCGATCATGAAGCGATCGAGCATGACGTCTCCGACCACGGTGATGCGGCGGGAACTGAACTTGTCGATCAACTCGTGCGCGCGCGCGGCGGCAATGTCGGGAAGGAGCGAGATGCTCACGTCGGCAACCCTCCGTCGCGATTAGCGGCGAAGGGCAGCGTGACGACGACCAGCAGCAGCATCAGGAATTCGGAATCGCCGAAATTGTATTCGGTCAATCCCGCCGCAAGCATCGCGGCAACACCGCCCAGTGCCGCGGCGGCAAGGCTCTTGTTGCGCGATGTCCGCAGCAGGCGAACCAGGCCGGTGCACGCGGTGACCACGAACCAGATCCATGCCGCGAGCGCCGGCAGGCCGCGCTCGGCGGCAATTTGCATCGGCACGTTGTGCAGGTGCGGATTGGTCGGCTTGACGGCGTCGGCAACCCGGTAGCTGGGATAGACGCGCTCGATCTGATCGGGCCCGACGCCGGTCAGCGGGTAGTCCTTGACGATTGAGACGCCGGCCTGCAGCATCGCGATCCGATCGCGGCTCGTCAGGTCGCTGCGATCGAAGATCGACTTGCCGCGGTCGATCATTTCCTGCGGCGCCAGGACGATGCCGATCACCGCCACCACCGGAATCACCGCGAGCAGCCGGAAATCCTTGCTGAGGAACAACACCGCCACCCCGACCGCGACCCCGACCCACGCGCCGCGCGTCAACGTCAAACTAAGCGCCACCAGCAGCGCCGGCATCACGAAGGCTGCCCACAACCGTCCCGAGGTCCCGTACAACAGCCGCGCAGTTGCCGCGCAGATCACCAGCATCAACGTGCCGGAGTAGGTCATCCAATGCGACAGCGTGCCGACCGGCCGGCGTCCGAGATCGTCGAAATTCAGCACCGCATACTGCACGATGCCGACGAACGCGCTCGCCGCACCGATCGTCAACACGATGCTGAGCACGGTATTGGCGCGCGCGCCGCGCGCCAGATCGTAGGTGAGCGGCACCAGCATGAACAGCACCAGCTGCTTGCTGTCGGTAAAGCTTTCTCCGGGATCGATCGAGAAGCCGGCCGAGACCAGCGTCAGTGCGGCGTAGGCCACGAGCGGCCAGAAGAATGCCGGTGCTTCGAGACGTTCGCTGCGGGCGATGTGCGATGCCAGCCACGCCATCACTGCGATGGCGAGCAGGATCTGCGCCGCGGCAATCGAAAGCTGCATCGCCGCGACGATGCCGACGAGCGACCACAAGCCGATGTGCTCGAGCCGGTCGCGTGGCGGCACGCCCGCAGTCAGGGTTAGCGTGGTCATCAGGGTGAAGCCAGCAGCGCCCGCGCCGCCGTGATTACCATCGTAGGCGAAATCGCCGTCAGGCAGCGAAAGTCGCCGGGGACGCAATGTCGCTGGTGGCACGGCCGGCATGGCAAGGGCCCGGACTCGATTGCGGTGGCGCCGATGGCCGGGTCGCGCCACGGCATCGACCGGTCGGGAAGCGTCGGGCCGAATAGCGCCACGATGGGCGTCGACGTCGTCGCCGCAACGTGTAACGGGCCGCTGTCGCCGCCTATATACAAGGCCGAACGGCCGACCAGCGATCGCAGCTCCGCGAGGTCGAATTCGCCGCTGCGCACAATACCTGCCGCCGCACCGCCCGCCAGTTGCCGCGCGTGGTCTGCCACCGCTTCAGCCGCGGCGGCTTCAGACGGTCCCGAGGTAATGATGACGCGGCGGCGCGGATCATCTTTCGCCAACTCCGTGGCAACCGCTGCGAATGAAGCCGCCGGCCAGCGGCGGAAAGGATTCCCCGCGCTGACGTGCATGACGACGATCGGCGTAGTGTCGTCGATGCCGGCGTCATGTAATCGCTTCAGCACCCTTGCGTCCGCATCAGCGTCGACAGCCATCGTCACGGCGTCTTGCGCGCGATCGGGCGCGTCGATGCCGAGCGGCGTCAGCAGATCCCATTGGTTGAGGACCGAATGACGCGGCGGCGTGAGCGATCGTGTCCACGGGATGCGCGTGGTGTAACACCAGCCGCGGCCAGGAAGGTCATACCCAATCCGCTGCGGCGCGCCGCTGGCCCAGGTCAGGAATCCGCTACGCGGCCCGCCATGAAAGTCGATCGCGACGTCAAAACCTTGCGCGCGAATGCGGCGCGCGAGTTGGAAGTCATAGGCGATGCGCGCGAGACCGCGCGGCCGTTCGACGACGATGACCTCGTTGAGCGCGGGATGATGACGAACGACGGGAGCGGCGGGCGCTTCGACGAGATACGTCAAATGCGCCGCTGGAAAGCGCCGCCGTAGTGCGCCGATGGCGGGTGTGGTGAATACCACGTCGCCGATCAGGCGCAGGCGGACGAGCAGGATCTTCAGGTGCGGCTCTATGGTTCGATCGTTGCCTCGTCGATGAGCATCACCGGAATGTCGTCCTTGATCGGATACACGCGGTGACACTTCGCGCACTTGAGTGCCTGGCCATCTTTCACCAGCGTCACCGGCGTCTTGCAGGCCGGGCAGGCCAGGATCTCGAGCAGCTCAGAATCAACAGCCATTTCGGAATTCTAGCAGTCCCGCCGCCGCTCGCCCATTTTTCGGAGCTCGGCGAGCGAAGGCGGATAAAATCGCGAAATGAGGTTGGCCGCTTCCGTTCTCTTCGTGCTGGCCGTGGCAACGCCGGCGTCCGCACAAACCGCGGCCGCGCCTGCCGACGATCCGAAAGCGCAGGCGCTGTTCGAATTCCTGATGGCACGCCGGGCTGAGTCGGAGGGCGACAATGCCGCGGCGCTGGCGGCGCTCGAGCGGGCACGCAAGCTCGATCCACTTTCGGCGGAGATCTCCGCAGAGATCGCGGCGTTCCATTCGCGGCAGAATCGCATGACCGAAGCGATTGCCGCGGCCGAACAGGCGCTCAAGCTCGACAAGGAAAACGTCGAGGCGCACCAGGTGCTCGCGATGGTCTATGCAGCGTGGGCGGATGGTGCAGCCCCGGCGCCATCGGGCCAGTCAGTGGCGATGGCACGAACCGCAGCGATCGAACATCTCACGGCGATCCAGAACTCGCCGGTGATGGCCACCAATCCGAACTTGCAGATGACGCTCGGCCGCCTGCAATTGCGCGCCGGCAAGGCCGACGCGGCGGTGCCGATTCTCGAGAAAGTGGCGCAGCAGGTGCCGTGGGCCGCCGAGCCGCTCGTGCTGCTCTATGAAGCGCAGGCCACGCTCGGGCGGATCGACGACGCGGGGCAGACGCTGCTGGCGGCGGCGCAGATCAACCCGCGCTACTGGGCAACGCTCGGGCAGTTCTACGAGCGTCAGGACAAATGGGACGATGCCGCGGCCGCGTATGCGGAAGCGGTTACCGGCACGCAGAAGCCGAGCCGCGACGTTCAGATCCGTTACGCCGCGGCGTTGATCAACACCGAGCGCGGCGCGGGTAAGGCGAGAGAGATTCTTGCGGATCTGCTGAAGGGGACACCCAACGATACGCGTGTGCTCTACCTGCTATCGATGGCCGAGCGCACCGACGGCGACATTAAAGCTGCCGAAGCGACGGCGCGCAGGATACTCGCCGTCGATCCGACGAGCGTGACGGGCTTGCGCGCGCTGGTGTCGGTGCTGTTCGAACGTTACGACTACAAGCAGGTTGTTGACGTGGTGACGCCGCTGATGAAGGATCCGGCGCGCGCCAAGGGCCGCGAGTTCGAAGGTGCGGCAGTGCTGGTGCAGCTCGGCATCGCGCAGCAGCAACTGGCCGCATGGGACCAGGCGATTGCCGCTTACAACGCCGCCAAGACCCTGACTCCGCGCGATCCCGAAATCGATGCCTATCTCGTGCAGGCACACCTCACCGCGCGCCGGTTCGATCAGGCCGAGACGATAGCGCGTGAAGCACTGGCGCGTGATCCCGGGCAGGCGCGCATGGTGCGCTTGCGCGCGCAGGCGCTGCTCAAAGCCGGCAAGACCGCTGAGGCAAACCGGCTGCTCGAGGATGCCGCGGCACGCGAGTCGAACAATCGCGAATATGTGGTCGGCCTTGCTGACCTCTACGCGGAGCAGAAGCGCACTGCCGACGCGGTCCGCGTGCTCGAACAGGCGCGCAAGACGTTCGGCGACGATCAGGCGATCACGATGCGCGTGGCGAACGCGTATGAAGCCGCGGGCCAGCTCGACGCCGCCGAGAAGGAACTGCGCAAGCTGATGGCCGAGGATCCCCTCAATGCCGATGCGCTGAATTCGCTCGGTTACATGTTTGCCGATCGCGGCGTGCGGCTGCCCGAAGCCGTGGAGCTGGCTGAACGCGCCGTGAAGATCGAACCCGACAACCCGGCTTACCTCGATACACTCGGGTGGGCGCTGTTCAAGCAAGGCCGCATCGAAGAAGCGGCCGCACCGCTTGGCCGCGCGGCCACGGTGCTGACGGGTAATTCGGTCATCCAGGATCACCACGGCGATCTGCTCGCGAAACAGGGGCAGACGGCGGCGGCAATCGCCGCGTGGGAACGCGCGCTGGCCGGAGATGGCGAGCAGATCGATCGCAGCGCCATCGAGAAGAAGATCAAAGCGGCGCGGACGCGTGTCAAGTAGGCTCGGCGTCCTCATCGCCGTCATCGCGTTCGCGTCGTGCGCGGCCCGCACGCCGCCGCGTCCCGCCGGCACTCCGGCCGCAGATCCCAATGCGGCGGCCGCATTCCACGCCGCCACCAGTGCGTGCCGCGGATTCCGATCGATCGAGGGCGAGCTGGCGCTGTCTGGGCGCGCCGGCGGCGAACGGGTGCGCGGCCGCATCCTGACCGGACTCGAAGCCGGCGGCGCGGTGCGGCTCGAGGCGCCGGCGCCGTTTGGCGCGCCATTTTTCATTCTTGCGGGTCGCGATGAGAAAGCAACGCTCGTGCTCCCGCGCGAGAAGCGCGTGTTGAAAGAGACCGCGGTATCGGCGGTGCTCGAGCGCCTGACCGGTCTGTCACTGGGTGCGGACGACCTGCGGTTGATCGTGTCGGGTTGTTTGGTCGAAAACCCGGCGCCCGCGGATGGACGGCAGTGGCCTGGTGGATGGCAGGCCGTATCGGTGCGTGGAGCCGGGTCCTCCGAGTCGGCACCGGTTTTGGAACGTGTCGCGTACTTGCGGACGGTCGACGGCCGCCCTGTCGTGGTTGCCGCCGATTACGGGCAGTGGCGCGTTGATTACTCGCGGCATATGAGCGGATTCCCGCGGCTCGTTCGCATTCGTTCGGATGCCGTCGACATCACCGCGCGTGTCGAGCAGCTCGAGGTCAACACGCAGATCAATCCGCGCGCGTGGTCGGTTGATGTACCATCCGATGCGGATCCGATGACGCTCGATGAATTGCGATCGATCGCGCCGCTAGCCGACAAGCCACGTCAGTGAGATCGGTCAGCCTCCCCGCATTCGCGAAGATCAATCTCGACCTGCGTGTCCTCGGCACGCGTCCGGACGGGTTCCACGATCTCAAGACGGTGTTCCAGTCGCTGATGTTGTTCGACAACGTCACCGTGTCCGTTCGCCGCGGCCCGCTCACGTTGACGTGCGACGAGCCGGACATTCCGACCGATCAGCGCAACCTCGTATGGAAGGCGGCGTCGTTGCTGCATCGCATGAGCACCGGCAAGAGCGCCGCGCCGCGCGACATCGCGATCGACTTGCGCAAGCGCATTCCCGCCGAGGCCGGGCTTGGCGGCGGCAGCGCCGACGCGGCGATGACGCTGATCGCGCTCAATGCGCTCTGGAAGCTCGATCTCGATATCGCCACGCTCTCGCGCATCGGCGCGCGGCTTGGCGCCGACGTGCCGTTTTTCCTCGTCGGCGGCACGGCTCTCGGGCTGGGCCGCGGCGACGATATATACCCGCTCGCCGACATGCCGCCGGTGCACGTCGTTATCCTGCGGCCAGGGTTCGGTGTCGCTACCGCGGACGCGTATCGCTGGTTCGATGAGGAGCAACGTCGTCCCTTGAAGGAGCCGCAACCGCGCCGCATGCCGCCCGGATGGCCGGCCTGGTCGGCAACGCTGCGCAACGATCTTGAAGGCGCGGTCGTGAAACACCATCCCGCCATCGGACGTATCCGCCAGTCGCTGCTGGACGCGGGGGCGACGTTCGCAGCCATGTCGGGGTCAGGATCTGCAGTTTTCGGCCTGTTCGAGCGGGCCGACGCCGCCAGGCGCACCGCCAACGACCTCGCCCGGCCGGGGTGGCTGTCGCTTCACACGAGGACATTGTCGCGCCGCGAGTACGCCCGAAGGGTTGCCGCTAACCTGTAACCTCGGCTACGATAAGGGTTTCCACCCCACGACGCGGAGTACGCGGTGTGGGCCCCCGGGCCCCGGGGTGTTGGGGCGTGGCCAAGCGGTAAGGCGCCGGCCTTTGGA
>DASVFC010000398.1:0-8146 GCA_036380235.1 Vicinamibacterales bacterium | reverse complement strand
CGATGCCCGATGGCGGCACGCTGACGATACGCACCGGCAAGACCGAGATCACGCAGGCGCCGCGGACGGACGACGAGCTGCCGATCGGGCACTACGCGATGCTCGCGATTCAAGACAGCGGCACCGGGATGCCTCCCGAGGTGGTGCACCGCGTCTACGAGCCCTTCTTCACCACCAAAGCCGCAGGCTCGGGCAGCGGTCTTGGCCTCAGCATGGTCTACGGCTTCGCCAAGCAATCCGGCGGTATGGTGAACATCGCATCGGAGGTCGGTCGCGGCACCACGGTGATCCTGTATTTGCCGCTGACAAAAAAGGAACCGAAGCTCGAAACGCCGCCGGCGCTGGCGGTGTCACCGCCCATGGCGTCGTACCTTGTTCTCGTGGTGGAAGACGAAGCGGCGGTGCGCAGCACGATCAGGCGCCAGCTGGAGACGCTTGGGCACCGGGTGATCGCCGCCGACACGGCGGCGGCTGCGATGCAATTGTTGCTGAAAGGGGATCCAGCGCCCGAGGTGTTGTTGACCGATGTGGTGCTCGGAAACGGGATGAACGGGATCGACCTGGCGGATGCCGCGCGGCTGATCCGGCCCGGCCTCCCGATCATTTTCATGTCGGGATTCAACGCCGTGCCGGAAGCACAGAAACGAATCTACGAGAGCGGCGCACCGCTGCTGACGAAACCGTCCACGCTCTCGCAACTCGAGCGGGCGGTCAGCAGCGTTACGAGCAGCTCCGGAGATACTTCGAGGTCTTGAGAAATTCCGGATCGGGGTAGTACGCGAATACCAGGCCGCCGCCCTTCACGCGATCGATCAACCGGCGCGCAACGGTGTCGCTCACAGCCGGGCAACCGTGGCTGCGGCCCAGGCGCCCGTTTGCCTTGACGAACGCCGGGCTGACATACGGTGCGCCATGCATCACGATGGCGCGCTCGCGCGCGCGATCGTTCCAGCCCTTGTCGAGGCCGTCGAGGCGCAACGAATAGCCGTTCCGCCCTACATAGGTCTCGTCGGTTACGAACAAGCCGAGGCTGGTCTGATGCGAATCAGGTTGATTCGAAAACTTCGCCGCCACATTCGCCCCTGTGCCCTGACCATGGGCGACGAGCTCCTGGTAAAGCAGCTCGCGCGTGTTCAGGTCGTAGACCCAGAGTCGCTGCTCGGTCGACGGCTTTGAATAATCGATGACCGTCAGCGTGCGCGGCTGTCCTACGGCGCCCGACCTCACCGCGCATGACGCGGCGTTCAGGGCCAGGTCGAACACGTCGACATCGATGGTGCCGAGCTCTTCGCTGGAAAAATTCTCGCGGGAGAAACTCGCTGCAGACTTCTCTGCGGTCGCTGCAGCGGTGGTGGTGTGTCGAGCAGCGCCCGCGGCGGCCGCGTCAATGGAGCGCGGCGCAAGCAGACCTGCGGCGATAGCCAGACCAATGATTCCAATTCGAAGCATGAAAGTTAGATGCAGCCGTTTCCGGGGAGATTTCAGGATAACAGCTGCCGCGCCGTATGCAGCGCGTCTCTAACATCAATTATCGAGCGCCTGGTCGTAGTTGTAAATGTCGGGCTGGAAATGAAGACCGCCGTTCTCGTCCACCCACGAGGTGAAGTAGACGATATGAACCGGGATCTTCTCCCTTAGCTTTACGTGCTTCTCAACCCCTGAGTGCATGGCGGCACCGATCGACGCCTCATCCCATTCCGAATAGTCGCGTAGCACGTATTTGGCGAGCTGTTCAGGTTCCTCGACGCGTACACAGCCATGGCTGAACGCGCGCGTCGGCTTACCGAAGAGGTTGTCAGCCGGCGTGTCGTGCAGATACACGTTGTGCTGGTTCGGGAACAGGAACTTCACGTGGCCAAGTGCGTTGCTGGCTCCCGGTCGCTGGCGGAAGGAGAAACCCTTCAGTGCCTCGGGGTTGTTCCAATCGACCTCAGATGGATCAACCTTCTCTCCTGACGTTCGCACGATCTCCATGTTCTGGCGCGCCAGGTAATTCGGATCTTTCGCGATCGCGGGCAGCGTCTCGCCCTGCGCGATCGAATCCGGGATGTTCCAATACGGGCTGAACACGACCGACTCCATCTCGTCGCTGAAGAGCGGCGTGTTGTTGCCGACCTTGCCGACGACGACGCGGATGTCCATCACGGTCTTGCCGCTCTCGCGCGCGTAGACGTGGAACTTCGGGATGTTCACCATGAAGTGGCGTTCGCCGAGATCGTCGGGCATCCAGCGCCAGCGCTGCAGGTTCAACGCCACCTGCCGCATGCGCGTCTCGAGCGGCACGTTCATCGCCGCGAGCGTCGCCTGATCGACGATGCCGGTGGCCTTGATGCCGTGCAGTTCCTGAAAGGACTTGACCGCCGCCTCGACGTCCGTGTCGTAGCTGTTGCTCGCAGCGGGGTCGCCCTTGAGCTGACCGCTCATCGCCAGGCGCTGACGCAGCGCCATAACAGCAGGGCCCGACGCACCTGGCTTCGACAACGCCGGCACCTTCGGCCAGCCACCCTTTTCTTTTTGACCGTGCAGTGCATCGAGCGCCTTGGCGAGCGCCTCGTACTCCGTATGCGGCGGACGAACTTCATCGAGCCACGACTTCGCGTCGCCATCGGCAACCTTCGCGAGCGCGGCGACGAAGTCGGGCGCCTTGCGCTGCGACTTCCATTTCGGATCGGTGACGCGGCCAATCGCCACATCGCGTCCGAGCTGCAGTAGTCCCGCAGTGAGGCGGACGTCGAACTGCGCGTTGTGTTCCAGGCGCTTCGGTGATTCCTTGTCGATCTTCTCGACCTCCTGGCTCATGGACAGAAGATCATTGGCGCCGTAATCATCAGCGCTATATCCGTGCTGCCGCGCGGTGTTCAGGACGGTGATGGCGTCGGCCGCGCGTTCGGTCGGACGCCGATTGTCGACCCACGCCGGCGCGTGTTCGCGCTGGGTGTAAAAGGCTTGCACATCTTTCCACACCACAGGCTCAACATTTGGAAGCGGTTTGCCGGAGACGATGGCTTGCAGCGCCGGCGACACCTCGTGCGGCTTGCGCGCACTGCTGCACGCAACCACCGAAACGGCCAGAATCGGCGTCAAGACGAGGGCGATTACACTTCTCACGCCCCGTAAGGAGCAACTTCTATACCATCCGAGACGTCATGGTTTCAGCAGGTCGAAGAAGGCGCTGAGCCTCGAGCCGAAAAACTCCACGATGACCACCGTAATGTTGTCTGGTCCGCCGCTGTTGTTCGCCTTTTCCACGAGCATGTCGCACGCGCGCTGCGGATGGCCGCGATGACGATTGAGTGCGGCAGCCAGCTGATCGTCGGTGACCATCCGAGTCAGGCCGTCGGTACACAACAGCAACCGATCGCCCGGGCCGACCGTTATTTCCGTCACGTCGATTTCGACGTTCGCGTCCCGGCCAAGCGCGCGCAGCAGGATGTTCTGGTGTTCCGACTGCAGGCTCTGCACCCGATTGATTAACCCGGCCTGCACCTGCGCCTCGACCAGCGAGTGATCGCTCGTCACGCTCTCGAATCCTCGCGCGTTGGCGAGGTAGGCGCGGCTGTCGCCGACGTGCGCCACGCTGACGACGCCGTCAATCGCCCACGCGCTCACTACGGTGGTGCCCATGCCGGCATGTTCACGATCACCGCGCGCGCGTTCGATAATCGCCAGGTTGGCTTTGCGAACGGCGTCTTCGAGCCGGTGGGTGCGGGCGCTGAATTGGCCGCCGTGCACGCCGTTGCCGGTGCCATTGCCAAGCGCGGCGCCGATGGTGTCGACCGCGAGCCGGCTGGCCACCTCGCCGGCGGCGGCTCCACCCATGCCGTCGCAGACGACGAACAGGCCGGCCTCGGGTTTTGCAAGGAACGCGTCTTCGTTGATCGGGCGGACCCGACCGAC
This sequence comes from Vicinamibacterales bacterium, assembly GCA_036380235.1. Taxonomy (GTDB): domain Bacteria; phylum Acidobacteriota; class Vicinamibacteria; order Vicinamibacterales; family UBA2999; genus 12-FULL-67-14b. The sequence continues at coordinate 4,249 of DASVFC010000398.1, read as the reverse complement.
GCTCGTTGCCGCGCCAACCTTGACCCGCATTGGAGGTATTCTCTCCGGATGAACTGGCTCGTCAAGGAAGAACCGGAGAATTATTCGTTCGACACGTTTCTGAAGGACAAGACCACGGTCTGGGCCGGGGTCAAGAACCCGGTGGCACAGCGGCACCTGCGCGAGATGAAGAAGGGCGACCGGGTGTTCTTCTACCACACCGGCAAGGAGAAACAGATCGTCGGCACGGCGACCGTCGCCAAGACCGCCTACCCGGATCCCAACAACAAGTCGGGCAGCCTGGTGGTGGTGGAGCTGGCCGCCGGCAAGGCGCTGAAGCGGCCGGTGACGCTGGCGGAGATCAAGGCCGACAAGCGGTTTGCCGACATGCCGCTTGTACGGATTGCGCGTCTGTCTGTACAGCCCGTAACAGATGAGCAATGGGAGTGGATCGACGCGCTCGGTAGAGCCTGACGGGATGTGCTGCTTGTCGGGAGGTGCTGCTTCTCGGGAAGACGACGCCCGTCGGGAGACGATGCGTGTCGTTAGTTCTGGGTTTAACGGCCTATTGAATCGAGTTCGTCCCAGCGTTCCATAGCGCGGAACAATTCCTCGTCGATCTGTGCCACGCGCGCGAGCGCGGCGTGGATCTCGGCTTGCGGCTTCTTGTAGAACGCGGGATCGTGAATCGCAGCCTGAAGATCTTTTTGCTCTTGTTCCAATGCGGCGATTCGATTCGGGAATTCGTTGTACTCGCGTTCTTCTTTGAAGGAACGCTTCTTCTTCCTCGCGAGAACCGACGACGACCCTCCGTTTCCCGACGTGTCTTTCGCATTTCCCGACGTATCTTTCGCTCTTCCCGACGTGCCTTTCGCACTTCCCGACGTGTCTTTCGCTCTTCCCGACGTATCTTTCGCACCTCCCGACGCGTTTCTTGTTTCTCCCGGCAGGGGCCGCTGCCGGAGCCAGTCCTCGTAACCGCCCACGAACTCCTCGACGCGGCCGTCCGCCGCGAACGACATCGTGCTGGTCACCACGTTGTCGAGGAAGCGGCGATCGTGGCTCACCAGCAGCAGCGTGCCCGGCCATTCCACCAGCTGCTGCTCCAATAGCTCCAGCGTTTCAAGATCGAGATCGTTGGTCGGCTCGTCGAGTACGAGGACGTTGGCCGGACGCGTCAGCAGACGCGCCAGCAGCAAACGATTGCGCTCGCCGCCAGACAGGGCACGCACCGGCGAACGCGCGCGCTCGGGTGAGAACAGGAAGTCCTGGAGGTAGCCGTGAACATGGCGCGAACGCCCGTTCACGGTGACGGTATCGTTGCCATCGCCCACGGTGTCGACTACGGTGCGATCGGGATCGAGCTGTTCGCGCTGTTGATCGTAGTACGCGATCTCGACATTCGCGCCTCGCCGCACCTCACCCGCCGACGGCGGCAATTCGCCAAGCAGCAAACGCAGCAGCGTCGTCTTGCCGGACCCGTTAGCGCCAATTAACCCGATGCGATCGCCGCGCATGATACGAGTGGAAAAGTCACGGACGATCGGCGCCGGGGCACCTGGATAAGAGAAAGTCACCGACTGTGCCTCGATCACCAGCTTGCCCGACTGCTCGCCGGCCTCGATCTGCAGGCGCACCTGCCCCAGCTGCTGGCGCCTCGAAGCACGTTCGGCGCGCATGGCCATCAACGCCTTGACGCGGCCCTCGTCGCGCGTTCGCCGCGCCTTGACGCCACGGCGCAGCCACGCCTCTTCGACGGCCATCTTCTTGTCAAACTTCTCGCGCTGCAGATCTTCGCTGGCGAGCCACTCCTCTTTCTTGCGCTCGAAGGTCGCGTAGTCTCCTGGCCACGACGTCAGCTGCCCCCGATCGATTTCCACGATGCGCGTGGCCAGCCGCTCGAGGAACGCGCGATCGTGCGTGACGAAGATGACGGCGCCGGTGTACTCGGCGAGAAACTGCTCGAGCCAGGTGATTGCCTCGATGTCGAGGTGGTTGGTCGGCTCATCGAGCAGCAGCAGATCGGGCTTGCCGACCAGCGCGCGCGCCAGCAAGACGCGGCGTTTCCATCCGCCAGAGAGCGCGTCTACGCGCGCAGCGGGCGGCAGCGACAGCCGCGACATCACCATGTCGGCCTGGTGCTGCCGCTGCCACTCATCATGATCGTCGAGCGCACCGAGGCCTTCGCCAACCACCTCGGACACCGTTCGATCGCTCGACAACGGCACGTCCTGAACCAGGCGGCTGAGTCGGACTCCTGGCTGATGCCAGACCGAGCCAGAGTCTGGCGGCAGGTCGCCGGAAATGATCTGTAACAGGGTCGACTTCCCGGCGCCGTTTCTGCCGATGATTGCAATGCGCTCACCAGGCTCAACCTGCAGGGCCGCATCCTCCAGCAGCGGCAGGTGTCCGTAAGCGTGGCCGATATGTTCGAGCGCGACGAGTGGCATGAACCTCCAAGCGTACCATTTGATATCCTGCCCGCATGATCCGGCCGCTACAGCTCATCCTCGTTGCCATGGCTATTGCCGTCACCATGCCGGCGCTGCAGGCCCGTCAATCCGCGGCGATCGAAGCGGAAACCATTCAGCACTTCCAGGCGCTGCTGCGTCTCGACACCAGCAGCCCGCCCGGCAACGAAACCCGCGCGGTGGAATATTTGAAGCAGGTCTTCGACAAGGAGGGCATTCCCAACCAGGTGTTCGCGAAGGACCCCTCGCGCGCCAACCTGGTGGCGCGGCTCAAGGGCAGCGGCAAGAAGCGGCCGATCCTGATTATGGGCCACACCGACGTCGTCACCGTCGATCCCGCAAAGTGGACGCATCCGCCGTTCGGCGCGGTCCGCGATGGCGGCTACGTGTACGGCCGGGGCGCGGTGGACGACAAGGACAACCTCGTGGCCGGCGTGATGTTGATGCTGATGTTGAAGCGCAACAACGTGCCGCTCGACCGCGACGTGATCCTCCTCGCCGAAGCGGGCGAAGAGGGCGCGCCCGACGTCGGCGCGCAATTCAGGGCTGACAATCACCTCGACGCGATCAACGCCGAGTATTGCCTTGCCGAAGGCGGCGGGGTGGTGCGCACCGGCGGCAAGATCGTGCAGGCGAACATCGGCACCACCGAGAAGGAACCGCGCTTCGTCGAGCTGATCGCGCGCGGACCGGCCGGGCACGGCTCGGTGCCATCACGCAACAACGCGGTGACGAAGTTGTCTGCCGCGGTTGGCAAGGTCGCGCAATGGACGCCGCCGCTCCGCATCAACGAAACGACCGGCGCATATTTCAAGCGGCTGGCAACCATGCGTCCAGCAGACGTGGCGCAGAAGTACCGCGACGTGCTGAATCCGGATCCCAAGATCTCGCGGGCCGCCGCCGACTGGATGCTGGAGAACGAGCCAACACATTGGTCGATGCTTCACACCTCGCTGGTGCCGACAATCGTCGGCGGCGGCTTCCGCTACAACGTGATTCCGTCCGAAGCCAAGGCGACGATCGACGTGCGCCTGCACCCCGATGAGGACCAGGCGGGCTTCCTCGAACAGGTGCGGAAGGTGATCAACGATCCGAGCGTGGAAGTGCGCTGGGGCCGCGAACGCTATCGCCCCGCGGGCGGATCGAAGATCGACACCGAGGCCTACGCCGTGCTTGAAGCGCAAACGAAGAAGCACTACGACACCGTGGTGCTCCCGACGATGGGGACGGGCGCAACCGACATGTCGAACATCCGCGCCAAGGGCATCCAGTGCTATGGCATCGGTCCGGCCATCGATAGCGAAGACGGGCCGAAAGGATTTGGCGCGCACAGCGATCAGGAACGGATTCTCGAGAGCGAGCTGCACCGATTCGTACGGTTTCAGCATGACGTGGTGTTAGAACTCGCTCGAGCCCGATAGTGTGCGGGCGTGCACGGCTGAGCTTGAATCCGGCGGATTCGGATCTACAATCCTCGCCGCGTGACGCTCAATCGTGGGTGGACGTACCGCCAGCAAGTAGGACCCGAGAGCGCCGGCCTGACGGTTCTCGAGTTCCTCGCCGCCACCCGGCTGCACACAACAAGCGAGGAATGGGCCCGGCGTCTCGACCGTGGTGAAGTCGAGATCGAGGGCAAGCGAGCCACATCGCGCTGCATCCTGCAACCTGGCCAGATCATCTTGTGGCATCGCCCGCCCTGGGATGAAACCGTCGTCCCGACCAATTACCGCATCGTTTACGAAGATGAATCGATCGTCGCCGTCGACAAGCCTGGTGGCCTGCCGACGGTGCCGGCAGGT
>DASVFC010000397.1:0-4893 GCA_036380235.1 Vicinamibacterales bacterium | reverse complement strand
CAAGCACTTCGCCGGGTTCATTGGCGCGCCGATTCTGATGCAGTACGTGGTCGAGATCGATTTTCGGCGCCAGGTCCTCCGCCTGATTGATCCCGAACAGTACGCCGCTCCCGCCGATGCCATTCGCATCCCGTTCGAGCTGCAGGACGATCTGCCGGTTGTGCGCGCGGGCGTTGACGCGGGCTCCGGAGCGTTCGAGGCACGGCTGATGGTCGACACCGGCGCCGGCAGCGTGTTTGTCGATCTCAATCGGCCCTTCGTCGATCGGCACCAGCTCGTCGACGTGCTCGCAACCACCTCGTCGGACCGTCCCGCAGGGATCGGCGCCACCGCGCCTTTCCTCTACGGCACGGGCAAACAGGTCAGGCTTGGTGGCTTGACGTTCGACCGCCCGCGTCTCGGCTTGTCGCGCGCCACCGCCGGCTCGAGCGCCAGCGACCGGCGGGACGGCGTCATCGGCAACCAGTTGCTGCGCGCCTTCCTGACCACATTCGACTACCGTCGGCGCCAGCTCGTGTTGCAGCCGCAGCGCTGATGATGCGCGGTTTTGCACCGCGGTAAACTCACCCGATGGAGATCGCCCGGGAACGCTTCCTCGACGATTCGCGGACGTTTCATCTAACCATCGGCCTTCGCAGCCGCACCACCGAAGCACACAGCCTGCTGACCTCGCTCACCCCTGAAGAACGCGAACAGGTCAGCACCGCCATCGTGACGGCGATGGATCAAATCGAGAAGATCGTCCGGCCGCACTTGCAGTCGTCGCGGTAAACATTGCGCACGTCCCGCCTGTAGCTAGCCTCTGATCCGCGAGCCGCTTCGTCGGCCTGTGGTACATTTCCGCCTTCGGTTTATGGAGGACCTTGCATGAAAGTTCGTTTCCCGGGCTTCGCCCGTCTCCCCCTGAATGCGTGGCTGCTTGGATTGCTGCTGTCCGCCATCGCGACGAGTCATTCGACGATCGCAACGGCGCAGCAGCCGACGCCGCAGCAGCGGCCGGCAGCTGCTGCTGCCGCTGAGCCGCCAGCTGATCCGTTCCCGGGGTTGAAGTTCCGGAACATTGGTCCGGCAACGATGGGCGGCCGCATCGACGATATCGCGGTGCTGGAGTCGAATCCGGCAGTGTTTTACGTCGGCACGGCGACCGGCGGATTGTGGAAAACCGTCAACAACGGCACCACGTGGACGGTGCACTTCGATGATCTCGATGACGTGGTGTCGATTGGCGACATCGCGATTCCGCCCAACGACGCCAACACGGTGTGGGTTGGCAGCGGCGAGAACAACAATCGCCAGAGCGGCTCTTGGGGCAACGGCGTCTACAAGTCCACGGACGGCGGCGAGACGTGGAAGCACATGGGCCTGGCCAACTCCAAGCACATCGCTCGCATCATCGTCGATCCGATCGATCACGACATCGTCTACGTGGCCGCGCTCGGCAGCCTGTGGGGGCCCGGCGGTGACCGCGGCGTGTTCAAGACCACCGATGGTGGCCTGAACTGGACGCGGGTGCTGGTGCCGGCCAACGAGTCCACCGGCGCCACCGAGCTGGTGATGGATCCCTCCAATAACAAAGTGCTCTATGCCGCCACTTACCAGCGCCAGCGCGCGACCTGGGGCTTCAACGGCGGCGGCCCCGGCAGCGGGATGTGGAAGTCGAGCGACGCCGGCCGGACGTGGACGAGGCTGACGCAGGGCGTGCCGTCCGGCCCCCTCGGGCGCATCGGCATGGACGTCTATCGCTCGAACCCGAACATCCTCTACGCGCGCATCGAGCACGAAAAGGAAAGCGGCACGTATCGTTCGGACGATGCGGGCTTGACGTGGCGCAAGATGTCGAGCGTCAATCCGCGTCCGATGTATTTCAGCCAGGTGCGCATCGATCCGAACAACGATCTGCGCATCTACGTGCTGGGCGTGCAGATTCACATCTCGGACGACGGCGGCAAGACGTTCATCGAGAATGGCGCGCTGCACTCCGATCACCACGCCATGTGGATCAACCCGAAGAACTCGAATCACATCATCGACGGCACCGACGGCGGCGTCGGCATCAGCTGGGACAAGGGTGCGACGTGGGAGGCCATCTACAACATGGACCTCGGGCAGTTCTACCACATCACCTACGACATGGAGACGCCGTACAACGTGTGCGGCGGCCTGCAGGACAACTACACCTGGTGCGGCCCGACGGCGGTGCGCAGCCGCACCGGCATCGCCAACGATCAGTGGTTCCAGATTCACGGCGGCGACGGCTTCGAAGCGCAGATCGATCCGAAGAACTCGCGCATCATCTATGCCGAGTCGCAGGACGGCAACATCTCGCGGATCGACAAGGTCAGCAACGAGCGCAAGTCGATTCGTCCGCTGCCGGCCCGCGGCGAAGCGCCGTATCGCTGGAACTGGAACACCCCGATCCTGATGTCGCCGCATAATCCGGAGACGATCTACGTCGGCGCCAACTTCGTGTTCAAGTCCACCGATCGCGGCCAGTCGTGGACGAAGATCAGCCCCGATCTCACGACCGGCGCCAATCGCGACGAGCTGCCGCTGATGGGCGTCACCGGCAAGGAAACCACGATCGCCCGCAACGACGGCGTGCAGTCGTACGGCAACATCGTGCAGCTGGTCGAGTCGCCAAAGACGGAAGGCGTGCTGTATGCGGGCACCGACGACGGCAAGGTGCACATGACTCGCGACGGCGGCAAGACCTGGACCGACATCACCACCAAGTTCACGGGCGTGCCGAAGAACGCCTACGTGTCGCGCCTGACCGCGTCGGCGCACGACGTCAACGTCGTGTATGCGACGTTCGACAATCATCGTGCCGATGACTACGGCACGTTCATCTATGCCAGCGTCGACGGCGGCAACAACTTCCGCTCGATCGGCGAAGGCATTCCGAAGGGCCATACGATCACGGCGATGGCCGAGGATCCGACCAACCCGAACGTGCTGTATTCGGGGTCCGAATTCGGATTGTTCATCAGCCCGGATCGCGGCGGCCGCTGGACGCGCATCAAGTCGAACCTGCCGACGGTGCCGATCCATGAGATCGTGATCCACCCGCGCGACAACGACCTGATTGTCGCCACGCACGGACGCAGCATCTGGATCCTCGACGACATGAAACCGCTGCAGCAGTACGCCGACGCGATGAAGAGCGACGCATTCCTGTTCGACTCGCGCGGCGGCATGCAGTTCAACCCTGCCAACGATCGTGGTTTCCCAGCCGACAAGCAGTTCTTCGGCAAGAACCCGACCTACGGTGCGCCGATCAGCTATTTCCTGTCGAAGCCGCAGACCAACGTCGCGCTGCGCGTTCGCGACGCCGCCGGCACCGTGGTGCGTGAGCTCACCGGCAACGATCTGCGCGACGCGCGAGCCGCGGGCGTCAACCGCGTCTACTGGGACATGCGGTATGCGCCGGTGCCGCAGCTGGCTGGTCAGCCCGCCGGCGGCGGTGGCGGCGGTGGCTTCGGCGGCGGCGGCACCAACGGACCCAACGTGTTGCCGGGCGAATATCGCGTCACCCTCGTCGTGGATGGTAAGGACATCGCGACCAAGCCGCTTCGCATCACCGGCGACAAGGACATGACGATGACCGACGCCGAGCGCAAGACCTGGCACGACACTGCGCTCAACCTGCATGACCTGCAGCGCATGGCGACTAGCGCTGCGGAAACGGTGAACACGCTGGCGGCGCAGTTGACCGCTGCCGAGGCGCTGCTGAAGTCCGCGTCCAATCCGCCGGCGGCCGCGAAGACGGCGGTCACCGATGCGAACACGAAGCTGGCCGATCTTCGCCGCCGGCTGGGATTGAATCAGCCGCAGGGCGGCGGTGGCGGTGGCGGCTTCGGCGGTCAGCAGGGCAACGTGCGCGGCCAGCTCGGTCAGGTGAAGGGTCAAGTCATGGGCTCGACCTCGCTGCCGACGCAGCAGCAAATCCGTCAGGCCGGAGAACTGCGGGAGGACATGACGAAGGTGATCGCGGACGTCAACGAGTTGATCAACGCGATCCCGGCAATCTATGACGCGATGGGAGCCTCGGGTGCGAAGCCCGCGGCCCTGAAGCCCGTTGGCCCGTTGCCGGCGGCGCGATAGCAGCAACTAACACGAAGGAGACGAAGGACACGAAGGACACGAAGAATACCTTTCTAAACGCCAGTGCTTAGTGAGATTTGCATTTGGAAAAAATTGCTTCGTGACCTTCGTTTCCTTCGTGACGTTGGGGTCTTCAATCTTGGGAGGAGTCGCAAATGAAACGGATCGTCGTTCTGGGTTTCGCAATTACGCTGATGGTGCCCGGCGTGGCGTCGAACGTCGACGCGCAGGGCAACAGCCTGAGCTTCTTCATCACCAGCACCAACCCCGGCAAGGGTGGTGATCTTGGCGGCATCGCCGGCGCTGATGCGCATTGCGCGGCGCTGGCCAAGGCGGCGGGCGTCGGCAATCGCCAGTGGCGCGCTTACCTCAGCACCGACAAGGAGCACGCCAAGGATCGCATCGGCTCGGGCCCGTGGTTCAACGCCAAGGGGGTGCAGGTGGCGGCTAACGTCGCCGATCTGCATAGCGACAACAACAAGCTGTCGAAGGAGAACTCGCTCACCGAAAAGGGCGCCGTGGTTAACGGGCGCGGCGACAAGCCGAACGAGCACGACATCCTGACCGGTTCGAACCTCGACGGCACGTCGTCGGGCAAGACCTGCAACAACTGGACGAGCTCGGGCAACGACGCCACCGCCACCGTGGGCCATCACGATCGCCAGGGCGGCGGCGCCAACCCGACGTCATGGCACTCGGCGCACGACTCGAAGGGCTGCAGCATCGAGGCGCTCCGCGGCTCCGGCGGCGAGGGCTACTTCTATTGCTTCGCGGCTAAATAGCCGAAAC
>DASVFC010000396.1:0-2708 GCA_036380235.1 Vicinamibacterales bacterium | reverse complement strand
GTCGATCTCAAGCGGCTCGGGGCGGTGCTGGCGGTGTCGCACGATCACAAGCTGCGCGACTTCGCGTCGCTGCTGCTGATGGAGAACGTCGGCCCGCGCACGCTGCAGACGCTGGCGCTGATCGCGGAAGTGATTCACGGCACGCCGACGCGCTTTGCCGATCCGGCGCGCTTTTCGTTCGCGCACGGCGGCAAGGACGCGCATCCGTTTCCGGTGCCGCTGAAAACCTACGACGAATCGATCGCGGTGCTGAAGCGCGGTCTCGACGCCGCGAAGCTGGGCGACACCGAGAAGACCGACGGCATGAAGCGGCTCGAGAAGTTCGTCCGCGCCATCGAGCAGAGCTACTCGCCAGAAGCCGATTTCGACGCCGTCCTGGCTCACGAGCACGCGATCTCGAAATCCCTCGACGGGCGCACGGTGTTCGACGACCGGCCATCGAAGCCTTCCCGCGGGCAGTTGCTTCTGTTCGACTAAACAAACCCGGCGCCGCCAATTTCCGTCAAAGCCTCTGGTATGCCCAATTTCAAGCTCGCGTTTCGCACGCTGTTCAAATCGCCGTTCATCACGCTGGTCGCAATCCTGTCGCTGGCTCTCGGAATTGGCGCAAATTCGGCGATTTTCTCGCTGTTCGATCAGATGCTGCTGCGTCCGTTGCCGGTGCCGAACCCGCAGGAGCTGGTGAATTTCGGCGCCCCCGGGCCGAAGCCCGGCATGAACTCGTGCAGCCAGGCGGGCAGTTGCGACGAGATCTTCAGCTACCCGATGTTTCGCGACCTCGAACGCGTGCAGACCAGTTTCACCGGCATCGCCGCGCATCGGGGCTTCGGCGCGAGCGTCGGCTACCAGGGCACGACGCTGGGCGGCGACGGCCTGCAGGTGTCCGGAAGTTACTTCCCGGTCCTGCAACTCACGCCAGCGCTCGGCAGGCTGTTCACGCCCGAAGACGACAAGACCATTGGCGGCCACTTCGTGGTCGTGCTCAGTTACAACTACTGGCGTAACCGGTTCGAGCTCAACCCCAACGTGCTGAACCAGACGCTCGTCGTCAATGGGCAGGCGATGACCGTCGTCGGCGTCACGCCCCGCGGTTTCGAGGGCACCACGCTTGGCGATAACCCGGACATCTTCGTGCCGTTGTCGATGCGCGGCCTGATGTCGCCGGGCTTCAACCATTTCGAGAACCGGCGCGCCTATTGGGCCTACCTGTTCGCGCGCTTGAAGCCTGGCGTTACGCTCGAGCAGTCGTCGGTGGCGGTCAACGGTCCTTTCAAGTCGATCCTCAACGACGTCGAAGCGCCGCTGCAGCGCGGCATGAGCGAGCAGACGATGGCGCGCTTCAAGGCCAAGCAGATCGTCATCGAGCCGGGCCAGCGCGGGCAGAGCAGCTTCGACAACGAAGCCCGCACGCCGCTGATCATCCTGCTCGTCGTCACGACGACCGTGTTGCTGATCGCGTGCGCCAACATTGCCAACCTGTTGCTCGTGCGCGGCGCCGGCCGCGCCGCCGAGATGGCCGTGCGGTTGTCTATCGGGGCTAACCGACGTCAATTGATCACGCAGCTGCTGACCGAGTCGATCATGCTCGCCGCGTTTGGCGCAATCGCAGGCCTGCTGGTCGCGAAGTGGACGCTCGATCTGATCGCGTCGATCGTGCCGCCGGATGCGACGCAGATGTTCGCGTTCTCGCTGAGCCCGACGATGTTGCTCTTTGCGGGCGGCGCGGCGATCGTGACCGGTATCGCGTTCGGCCTGTTCCCGGCGTTGCAAAGCACGCGTCCGGACCTGGCGGCAACGCTGAAGAACCAGGCCGGTCAGCCTGGCGGCGCCAAGGCAGCGCGCCGCTTCCGCACGACGCTCGCTACCGTGCAGATCGCGATGTCGATGGCGCTGCTCATCCCCGCCGGATTGTTTGCCAAGAGCCTGTTCAACATCAGTCGTGTTGACCTCGGTTTGAAGACCGACAACATGGTGCTGTTCAGTCTCGCTCCCGAGCTCAACTCATACAACACCGAGCGCACGCGGCAGCTGTTCGAGCGCATCGAGGATGAATTCGGATCGCAGCCTGGTGTGTCGAGCATCGCGGTGGCCATGGTGCCCGTGCTCGCCGGAGACAACTGGGGCAACAGCCTGATCGTGGAAGGCTTCGAGGCGGGCCCCGACACGAACACCAACGCGTCGTTCAACGGCATCGGGCCGGGCTACTTCCGCACCATGGGCATAGCGTTGATGGCCGGGCGCGAGTTCACCCGCGCCGACGCCGCTGGCGCCCCGAAGGTCGGCATCGTCAACCAGGCCTTTGCGAAGAAGTTCAACCTCGGCGACAACCCGATCGGCAAGCGCTTCGGACTGGGCGGCCCCAATGCGAAGCCCGATATCGAGATCGTCGGCCTGGTCCAGGATGCGAAGTACAGCGACGTGAAGCGAGTCGTTCCGCCGCAGTATTTCCTGCCGTATCGCCAGGAGGAGCGCCTCGGCTTCGGCTACTTCTACATCCGCACCTCGACGCCGCCAGAGCAGATGGTCAGCACCATTCCGGCAGTGATGCGCAAGCTCGATTCCGATCTTCCCGTCAGCGACGTCAAGACAATGGACGCGCAGATTCGCGAGAACGTGAGTCAGGATCGCATCATCAGCACGCTTTCGTTGGCGTTCGCCGTGCTCGCCACGGTGCTCGCCGCGATCGGCCTCTACGGGGTGCTCGCTTA
>DASVFC010000395.1:0-5803 GCA_036380235.1 Vicinamibacterales bacterium | reverse complement strand
CCGCCGGCCTTGCCGGCGAAGAACAACGGGCAGCGCTTGTGGTTGTGAATGTTCGAGTCGCCCATGGGCGAACCGTAAATCACCAGCGTGTTGTCGAGCAGGTTGCTCTCGCCATCCGGCGTTTCCTTCAGCTTCTTGAGGAAATACGGAACCATGCTGACGTGATAGCGGTTGATCTTGGCGAAGTCGAGGATGCGATCCTCGCGGTCGCCGTGGTGCGATGCCGGGTGGAAGCCGGTGGTCACGCCGCTGTTCGGGTAGACGCGGCTCGACGCGTCGCGCCCCATCTTGAACGAGAACACGCGCGTGGTGTCGCTCTGGAACGCGAGCACCTGCAGATCGAACATCAGCCTGACGTGCTCGTCGAACGAATCGGGCACGCCAACCGGCGCCATCGGCAACTCGCGCGCCTCGCCGCTCTTGTTGTAGGCCTCGACCTTCTGGATGCGGCGCTCGATCTCGCGCACCTCGTCGAGATACGCGGCCAGGCGGGTGCGATCGGCGGCGCCGATCTCGCGATTGAGACGCGACAACTGCGCGCTGATCAGGTCCAGGATGCTCTTGTCTTCGGCCCGCCGCTGCGCCCGCTCTTCCGGCGTCGCGCCCACACCGAACAATTGATCAAATGCCAGCCGCGGATCGCGAATCATCGGCAGCGGCTGATCGGCGTCGGCCCAGCTGATGGTGTCGGTGTAGACGCAGGAATAACCGTAGGAGCAGCCGCCGGCCTGGTCGACCGCCTCGATGCACAGCTGCATCGACGGAATCGGCGTCTCCTGGCCGAACTTCTGGGCGTAGAGCTGATCGAGCGATACGCCGGCGCGGACATCGGAGCCCTGCGTCTGTCGCGGATGTGCCTGCGTCAGGAACACGGCGCTCGAGCGGAAGTGATCGCCGCCGATCTCCGGCAGCTCGAACGCTTCAGCGTTGCGGACGTCGGTGTTGCTGACGATGGTCAGGTAGTCGCGGAAGGGTTCGAGCGGCGCGAGGCTGGTGGGCGAGAGATCGAAGCCCTTGCCCACCGTCGCCGGTGACCACAGGTTCTTCTCCAACCCGAACTTGGTGGCCCCTGCCGACCCGTGCACCATCTCGATGGCAGCAAGTCGCACCTTGCCGGCTGTCGTCTTGGCGAACGCGGTGCGTGCCGGCACCATCGCTTCCAATAACGGCAATGCCATCGTTACACCCATGCCCCGCAGCACGGCGCGGCGGGAAATGTGCTTCCTGGTGATGAACTCCATCGGCTGCTCCTTGTCGCCTTCGGCCTTCGGCCGTCAGCCTTCGCTTATCTGCTTCGTTCGTCCGTGGTTTCGGCCGGCGCGACCCGACCCATTCGAAATGCCGAACTATTCGCAACACCCGAGATAAATGCCGAGAACCGGTAATTCTTCGCCTTGGCGTCGCGCACGATCTGGCGAACCGCCGGCATGTCGTAGTGCTCGACGCGGCGGCCCAGCGCATACGTCATCAGGCTCTCGGTGAAGCTGAGCATGATCACGTCCTGATGCTTGAGCAGCGCGTTGCGCAGCGCAATCGGTCCGTCGAGCTTGGTGCCGTCGTAGAGATCGCCAACCGGATCGATCGGCACACCGGCGTCCTTGATGCGCCAAACGCCGGTGACGTCGAAGTTCTCGAGCGCGAGGCCGAGCGGATCGATCACCTTGTGGCACGACGTGCAGGCCGGGTTCTTGCGGTGCTCTTCCATGCGCTCGCGCACGGACAACACCTTGCCCGCATCGACCGCCTTGGTTTCTTCGAGCGCCGGCACGTTCGGCGGCGGCGGCGGCGGCGGCGATCCCAGCAGCACTTCCATGATCCACTTGCCGCGCAGCACCGGCGAGGTGCGGTCGGCGATCGAGGTCAGCAGCAGCACGCTCCCCTGCCCCAGCACGCCGCGGCGCTGGGTGTCGGCGATGGTGACGCGGCGGAACTCGTTGCCGAGGATGTTGGGGATGCCGTAGTGCTTCGCCAGTCGCTCGTTCACGAACGTATGATCGGCGGTGAGCAAATCGGTGACCGGGCGATCTTCGCGAATCAGGCTGTCGACGAACAGCTCAGTCTCTCGGACCATCGCCTTCGACAGCGTGGTGTCCCAGTACGAATAAAAGTGGTGATCGGGACGAACCTTCTCGACGTCCTGCAGACGCAGCCACTGCGACGCGAAGCGCGTCGCCAGCGCTTCCGATCGCGAATCGGCAATCATCCGCTTCAACTGTTTCTCGAACACCGCGGGCGTGCGAAGCGTGCCGGCCGACGCCGCCTTCAGCAGTTCGGCGTCGGGCATTGAGCCCCACAGGAAGAACGAGAGCCGCGACGCGAGATCCGGATCGCTGATGCGGTAGGTCTGACCGGCGCGCAACGTCGACGGCGTCTGCTCAACGCGGAACAGGAAGCGCGGGCTGGCGAGAATCGCCTGAATGGCCAAGCGAATACCACCCTCAAAGTCACTTTGCTTGCGGCCGCGCTCGTAGAACGACATGAGGTCCTTGAAGTCGTCTGCGGGCACGCTGCCGCGATAGGCCTGGCTCGCCAGTTTCCTGATGATATCGGCGGCGCAGGCCGACTCTTCGGGAGCGCTGGTGGGGCGGCAGGTAAAGATCTTGCGGCGACTTTCGGTTTCCGACACGCCGGTCACGGCGAGCGGGCCGGTGACGGTGAAATCCCGGAGGTGCGTCAACGCCGTGGTGCCGAACACTTCACCGATGTTGGTATCGGCCAGCGTGTGTTCGATTGGCATGATCAAATCGTCGGCCGGCCCGTCGAAACGCTGCACGAAGGCGGCCGACACGCGGCGCGGTCCTGCCTTGATGTGCACCGTCGGCGTCTGCATCGTCAGGCCGTTGGGATCCTGCTCGTTCATGCGCGGGTTGATGTCCATCAACGCCACGCGAACGCCGTCGATCGAGACCTCGATCTGTTCGCCACGATACGGGCCGCCGAACAGATCGCCGGTCGGTCCCATGTGCAACATGATCTTGAAGAGATATTCGCCGTCGGCCGGGAACGTGTGCATCACCGACAGGCCGCCGCGAGTGCCGAGCGGCGCGCCTTCGACGTGACGCATCTGCGACGCGGTGCGCGGCACCTTCCACGTCATCGATGACGCCGAGGCGTTGCGATCGCCGACCGCGAGGCGGCTGATCTGGCTGGCCGCGCGCAGGTAACCGTCCATCAACGTCGCCGAAATGGTCTGCGAGTCGGCGATGTTATCGAAGCCGTCGCTGATCGTATCGGCGGGCAGGTACTGATTGACGTCGACCTCGATCGCCAGCAGATCCTTCACCGCGCGCGCGTACTCGGCGCGATTCAGGCGCTGCGACGGACGCCAGCCGGGGTTCGGGTTCAACGCCGCCGCGCGATCGATCGTCGTTTCCATCGTCGACGCCAGTCCCGACAACACCTCGGGCGCAGGGCGGCGGGCGCCGGCGGGCGGCATCATGCCGGCGCGCAGCTTGCGAATCATCTTTTCGGCGAGCTCGGGATGTTCGAGCACCGTCGCCGCATCGAACGCCTGCAACGACAGCGTGCCCGCCTTGGTGCGATCGTTATGGCAGGTGACGCAGTACTGCTTGAGCAATGCGTTTTGCTCGGTCGACGACATCGCGCCCGTGTCATGAGACGTCGCTGGCTTCAGCGTCGGCCCAACGGAGGTCTGTTGTGTGCCCGAGGCTGGTCTCGCCGTAGCGGCCTGGGCAGGCCGGGCCGCGGAGGCGGACGGTTGCTGCGGCGCCGTCGACGGCCTCGACGCTTGCTGCGCCGCGATCGCGATCGGAACGAAAACGAAAACTACAGCAACGAGCTTTTTCATCGCATCAACAGCTAACGCACTTGTTGTTGTTCTTCGAGCCGAGCTTCTCGAGCAGCTTCAACGTCTCGGGCCATGGCTGCACGCGCTGCACCGGACCATTGGCCATGTCGGC
Organism: Vicinamibacterales bacterium; assembly: GCA_036380235.1. Taxonomy (GTDB): domain Bacteria; phylum Acidobacteriota; class Vicinamibacteria; order Vicinamibacterales; family UBA2999; genus 12-FULL-67-14b. The sequence goes on along the minus strand of DASVFC010000395.1, from coordinate 1,883 downwards.
CACGGTCTGACCTTCGCGGTTCACCTTGGTGACGTCGGCGCCCTTCGAAACCAGGTACAGGATGCTGTCGTTGTCGCCGCGCGCGGCGGCGTGATGCAGCGCGGTGTTGCCGTCGTGATCGACTGCGTTCACGTCAGCGCCGGCCACTTCAACGAGGAACTTGATGCCCGGCAGGAAGCCCGCCGGCGAATGAATGTGCGAGTTGGCGGCGAAGCCCTCACCAAAACCCACTCCGGCCGCGGCCTGCAGCGGCGGCACGCCGGGACCACCAATCGGAATGGGCGCGAGCCCCGACACATCTTGCGCTTCGCGCGCCGCACCGGCGTCGCCGAGCGGCCGGCGGCCGGCCGGACGCATCGTCGGAATGTGCGCATCGGCGCCTCGCTCGTGCAGGAGCGCCATTGCCGCCACGTCGCCGGCGAACGCGGCGCGCCAGAACGGCGTGGCGCCAATTTCATCGACGCCCGCGAGATCGAAGTTGTATTCCGAGTACCACACCTTCTTGGTGAGGCGCTTGTTCGGATCGGCGCCTTTCTCGAGCAACGCCTTCATGAAATCGAGGTAGGTGATCTGCTGCTGGTTGTAGGCGCGCGGCTGCGGATACAACGCGCGCGGTGCCCAGGTCACATTCAACGCCGCATACAGCGGCGTGACGCCGTTGCTGGCGGCAGCGTTCGGATCCGCGCCCTGATCGAGCAACCACTTGGCGAGATCGAAGTGGCCGTTGATCGTCGCAATCAGCAGCGGGCTGGTGAGATCACCCTGGCTGATCTGGTTGACGTCCGCGCCCGCGGCGACAAGCGTCTTCACGGCATCGGTGTACCCACTGCGAGCGGCGAGAATCAGCGCCGTGTGCCCACCCTGCTTGTCGATTAGCTCGTTGTAAAAATACGGCCGCTCGATTCCAGGCTTGCCACCCCCGCCGCGACGTCCACCACCACCGGCTGCGCCCGTCTCACCCGCTGCACCCGTCGCACCCGCGGCACCCGTTGCACCCGCGGCACCCGCCGCAACCACCAGCCCGGCACGGCCCTGGCCGCCGCCGCCGGCCTGATTACCGCTGCCGGATGCTGCCGCCAAAAATTCCTGCTCGGGGCCGCTCAAGTTGCCGACGTTATTGACCTTCGACGCCGCCTTCAAATTTGCGCCGGCCTTGATCAGCGCCTTCATCGCCTCGACGCGATTGTTCGACGCCGCGAACATCAGCGGCGTCTGGCCGAACGTCTTCTCTGCCGCTTCGATCTCGGCGCCGTTCTCGACGAGAATCGTCACCGCCTGCGGATTACCCGAGGCCGCCGCCAGCATGAGCGGGGTCGTGCCAAGTGCATTAGAGGCTTTCACATCGGCGCCACCCGAAATCAACGCGGCAATCACGGTCGCGTGTCCCTGGTCGGCCGCCAACAACAGCGGCGTATAGCCACCAAGACGCGTTGTCGCCTTCACGTTCGCGCCGGCGTAGAGCAGCATCTGCGTCAGTTCGAGATCGCCATTGCGCGCCGCCCAATGCAGCGCCGTCATGCCGTCGCCCTGCGCGGCGTTGACGTCTTCGCCGTTCTTCAACAGCGTGCGCACCGCCTCGCGATCGCGCTTCATGGTGGCCTCCGCAACCGGCGCGGATCCGGCGGCATTCAGCCACGCACCCATCGCGACCACGACGATCACCGCGCTCATCTTGCGAAATGCTTTCTGCATATCACCCTTCACTGTCCACGGACGTCAACCACGGAGGACACGGAGATCACGGAGATATTTTTTTTAAAGGCAAGTGCTGCTTAGCGGCACTGGCGTTTAGAAAAGTCTTCTCCGTGGTCTCCGTGCCCTCCGTGGTTAATCGTCCGTGATCCCTACTCAGCCGCTGTCGTCGCCGGCGGCACCGTCTTCAC
>DASVFC010000394.1:0-5017 GCA_036380235.1 Vicinamibacterales bacterium | reverse complement strand
CGGCGCCGACCTGCAGATTCACAAGCACGCCCCCCTGAATCGTCCGCTCGAAAGTGCGCACGAGCTCGCGGTTTTCGTGCTCGCAGGCGACTGCGAGTTGGAGGGACAGGCGCTCGATCATCGCGTGCTGTATTACCTCGGCACGCAGCGCTCCGACCTCACGCTGAGCAGTGTTACTGGCGCGCGAGTGCTGCTGATCGGCGGGCCGCCCTTCCCCGAAACCATCTTGATGTGGTGGAATTTCGTCGCGCGCACTCCCGACGAGATTAAGCAAGCGCGAGACGACTGGGAAGGCCATCGCCGGTTTGGTGGCGTACCGGCGTATAAGGGCCCGCGATTGCCCGCCCCCGAGTTGCTCAAGCTGGCGCACCCCAATCCAGTGAGCTGAAACCGCGGTCGGGTCCGTCCGTCAAAGGTCGTGTCGATCTAGCGCACCCTCGTTCGACGTATCGGTAAGGAGCGACACACATGATCAGCAAGAACACCATCTGTCTCTGGTACGACAAGGACGCGCTCGAGGCGGCGCGGTTTTATGCGGCAACCTTTCCGGATAGCAAAGTCATCGCCGTGCACACGGCGCCGAGCGATTTCCCCAGCGGCAAGGAAGGTGAGGTGCTGACCGTGGATTTCACCGTTGCCGGCATTCCGTGCATCGGCCTCAACGGCGGGCCGGATTTCAAGCACAACGAGGCGTTCTCGTTTCAAATCGCCACCGATACGCAGGAAGAAACGGATCGCTACTGGAACGCGATCGTCGGCAACGGCGGCACCGAAAGCGCATGCGGCTGGTGCAAGGATCGGTGGGGTGTGTCGTGGCAGATCACGCCGCGCACGTTGATCGAAGCGTTCAACGCCGGCGGCGCCGAAGCCAAGCGCGCGTTCGACGCCATGATGACGATGCGGAAGATCGACGTCGCCGCGATCGATGCGGCTCGGCGACAGAAGTAGCCGGACCTCAGTACACGCTCACCGCTTCAACGACGTTGGCCAATTCAGCACCACGTTCAGGGACGTTCGAGCCGCTCGTTGATCCAAGGGCCACCTCGATCGCTAACGCCTATACTCACGTGGATGTTTTCGCCCTCGTCGAAGGCGCGGCTCACCGAGCACGATCTCGATCGGTTCAAAGGTGAGACGTTGTTCGCTCGGATCGCCCGAGCCACTTGCGAAGCCGGATGCCTGCCGCGCAAGGAGCTCTATGAAGCGTGGGAAGTGGCAAGGCGCGTCCGGCGCGTGTTTCGAGGCGGCCGCATCATCGATCTCGCCGCCGGCCACGGACTGCTCGCGCAGATCCTGTTGATTCTGGACGACTCATCGCCGGTTGCTGTCGCGGTTGACGCGGTGCTGCCGCCATCCTGCGCGACGCTGCACGACACGCTCGCTAGGACGTGGCCGCGCCTGCGATCGCGCGTGACGTTCGTCGAACGTCCGCTCGATTCGATCGCGCTTCATGCGGATGATGTCGTGGTGTCGAGTCATGCGTGCGGCGCGCTGACGGACCTCGTGATCGATCGCGCCATCGCCGCTCGCGCGCGGGTGGCCGTGCTGCCGTGTTGTCACGTCTTCAAGACGAACGACCAGGGCGCGCTGTCAGGGTGGGTCGACGGCGCTCTCGCCATCGACATCATGCGCGTGCTGAAGCTTGAACAGCATGGCTACAGGGTGAGAACACAAACCATCCCGGCGGCCGTCACGCCGAAGAATCGATTGCTGCTGGCAACTACCTGAGCCGTCGATCATTGATAGCCGGCGCTCGTGGTCGATCGGGAACTCGTCTGAGTGACACGTGATGGCAAGAGCGCTCTGGCCCCGATCAGTCGTGTTCGGCGCAGCGGCAGACGGCGGAGATACCGCCCCCTCGGCGGGAGCGTTGGCGGATGTTGGCGGCAGCTATTCAGGCCGGATGCGCCGGGACCAGAAGCCGACTCGGAAGTCGCCGGCACGATAGTACTCCTGCCAGTAAAAGGCCGGCCTGATTTGCTCGTCGATCCGTTCGAACGTGCCGGTCGGCACCTTCGCCTCGGATTTCAGCCACAACACGAAATTGATTCGGTTCTCGAGCAGCCACTGCATGGCATCCGGCATCTCGCCCGCATAGAACTTACTGACCTGTCGCTCGCGAAGCCCGACATCGGCCCGCAACCCGCGCCACAGGTTCTCGTGCGCCGGCCACCCCATGAACGCCTGGTGGCCGGCAAACAAGGTCAACGCCGGCGCCGGTGTGAAGGCGCCGGTTTCAAGACGTTGCAGGACGATGCTGCGCGGCTGCGTTTCCAGAAACGCGAGAATCGCCTTTTCGATGTTGTCGCTCGTGATCGCCCCGTCACCACTGATCCGACCGAACTCCGGCTTCGGTCCTTGCAGGATCCGCGCGAGGTCGATCCCGAATGCACAGACCGCGAGCAGCACGGCGAAGGTGGCGTAGCGATACACGCGCGACGGCGCGCGCAAACCGTACGACCCCGCGACGAGCAGAGCGCCCGCCTGAATCCACGGCCACCACTTGAGCGTGGTATTGAAGCGGTCGTAGATGCCCGAATAAATGTCGTCGACGACAATTACCTCGGAGATCAGAAACAGGCAAAGCCACAGGATGGACAACCAGAGGAGCCACGGCCGTTCGGTCTCGAAGATCAGCGGCAGTAGGATCGCGACAAAGACCGGATACAGCAGGATTGCTCCGAGTAGCCACGGGATGTGCGCGCCAGTCGCGACGAGTTTGAACGTGATCCCGTAGTCGGCCACGCGATAGGCGTAGCTGCTCAAGAATGGATAACAGAGGATCGCGGTGACCAGCAATCCCAGCCCCAGTGCGCGCCACTCGAGCGGACGCCGCGTTGTGAACCGGTAGGCAATCCACGTGACCACCAGGAGCCCCTGGAGCGGCAGCGTCCAGCCGTTGGCGATCGCGCACAGTGGAATTGTCGCGGCAAGCAGCGCCTGCGCCGCACCCGCGTGCGTGCCGGCTTCCACCAGGACGATGCACAGCAGCGCCAGCATCAAGAGATAGAACCCGCTGAGCGGCGGGTGATAGTCGCCCAGATACGTGAGGTAGGCGAACGTCTCCGAAGGTAGCTTGACGACCCCGCTATCGGGCACCTGCGCCTGCTCGACGAGCCAGTGGCCAAATGCCGTGTCGACCATCTGCGGCCTCGCCATGTCGCCGATGAAGCGCATGCTGCTGTATGGCTGAGGGTCCTTGAACATGAACTGCGACGGAATGGTCGCTCCGGTACCGCCGATTGCGAACGCGGCGACAACGAGGACGGTGGCCGCGACCGAGCGGGACATCGTGTACGCGGCGGCACCCGCAGCGGTGATCGTCAGCGCCACGACGGTCGTGAATCCAAGGTTGTAGGCCGTTCCGATCGGCAGCGCGAAGACGCGCCCGAGAAGCGACGCGGCATATTGCTGAAAGCTGTAGTAGATGTCGAACGGATACGGCGGATACCACGCGTCCTGCGGCGGCAGCCGGGTGCCCGGCCAGTAGGAGGCGATCATCGCAAGGTCGCCGATCTTTTCCGAAGACGCGACAATCCCGGGAAAGCACAGCCGCCATAAAAGCGCCCAGCAAAACGCGAGGAGGAACAACACTTCTGTGCCGGCGTGGTCCCGCAGCATCTGGCCACGGGCGATGAGCAACCAAACGGACGCCGCGGTCGTCAGTGGCCAGCACCATCCGAGCCAGCCGAGACCAACGAAATGCTCGACGAAGAACAGCACGAGCGCGAGCGCTGCGGGGGTAGCGGCCCGCGAGAGCGCATAACTGCCGGTCCAGCGGAGACCGGCGAGTGCGAGCGCGAGCAAATTGAGATAGATGATTCCGACCGTGAACGCTGTCGTCGCGAAGCCGAGCATGTAATCAGCGGAGTGGCGATTGCGGACCGCGAAGCGCAGTCGCCCCGGTTCCGGGCGCGCGCAAGTTCCGCTGCGCCGCGCGCAAGGCGACGAGTTCGCCCACGCAGCGGCGACCGACACGCAACCACTTCACGAGTCCTTTCAACGACTGCTGGCCCGCGACACGCGGAAAGTGGCGCACTCGCACTTCGCTGACCCGGAAGCCCGCACGGCGGGCGATCACGGAGACCATGACCATCGGAATGAAGCTCGCGGGTGGAACGACCGACAGCACCTGTTCGAGCGCGCGTCGCCGCATCAACTTGTAGGGACAGTTCGCATCGGCGATCCAGCAACCCCACAGAACAAGATTGACGACCCGCATCGTCGCGGAGATGGTGCTGCGCAACGGGCCGTCGGCGCGGTGGTCGCGAATACCAAACACAAAGTCGGCCGTCGTCCGCCGATCCCAAAGCGACCAGAAGTCCTCGGGGGTGTGCTGGCGGTCGCTATCGGTATGGAATACGAACTCGCCCCCGGCCCGGTCGAGCCCGAACCGCAGCGCCGGACCGTGGCCGCCGTTTACTGGCATTCGAAGCACGCGCAGGCCGGGAAGATGCGCCGCGAGCGCGGCCAGCGTCGCGCCAGTATCATCGCGGCTGCAGTCGTCGACGACGATCATCTCGGCATCCGGCACGCGCGACACGACGCCGTCGTACCACTCGCGCACGCACGCCTCGATGTGCGCGCCTTCGTTGTACGCCGGCATGACGATGGATAACGCTGTCATTGAACCGGCGCAATCAGGATGTTGGGGTTCGGGGCGGAGGGCTGCGCCTAAACTCTCCACAGCCCCCGTCAGCGTGCTGTCTACAGCCCGGCGCGGGCAAACGGCGGGGGTGGCGTATTCGTCGGCGTCGCGGTCGGCGTGGGCGTCGGCGGAACAGGCGTATTCGTCGGCGTAGTTGTCGGCGTCCCGGTTGGCAGAACCGGCGTATTCGTCGGTGTCGCGGTCGGCGTGGGCGTCGGCGGGACAGGCGTATTCGTCGGTGTATTCGTCGGCGTCCCGGTTGGCAGAACCGGCGTATTCGTCGGCGTCGGCGTCGGAGTATCCGTCGGCGTACCAGTCGGGGTGGCCGTTGCGGTCGGCGTGGGCGTGTCTGTCGGCGTCGCGGTCGCC
>DASVFC010000393.1:0-4883 GCA_036380235.1 Vicinamibacterales bacterium | reverse complement strand
GGACTCAGCGCCCGGCGCGTCGCCACTCGCATCGCCACCGCCGACGCGCTGGCGGCGATGCGACACCCTCGCGCATCGGGGGAGCTGTCGCGAGCGCTGCGTGACGAAGATGCTGCCGTACGTGCTGCTGCCGTCTCGGGGTTTGCGAAGCTCGGCACGCCGTCAGTCGCCCGCACGATTGCGGCGATGCGGCTCAACGATCCCGATCCAGATGTGCGCCGCCGCGCCGAACTGGCCTGCACCCGGCATGGGTGGGGTGGTGGTCCATTGCCACGAGCATGACCGCCCCTCGGCCCACCGCGACGCGCGCCCTTATTCCGGACGTTCGCGGCCTGCGCATTCCGGAGCGGACCCTCGAATTGCTGCGCGACCTGATCGCCGCCCACGCCGGCGTGCATTTCGATGACGGACGCCTCGACGTGCTGCGCGACAAGATCGCGCCGCTGGCGATCGAGCGCGGCTTTGACTCGCTGCTGGATTATTACTACCTGCTGAAGTACGACGCGCAAGCCGACGCCGAGTGGGTGCGCGTATTCGACACGCTGTCGGTGCAGGAGACGTATTTCTGGCGCGAGGCCGACCAGCTGCGCGCCCTGACCACCGCCATCATGCCGCGCCTCGTGGAGCAGCGCCGGTCGCCAATCAGGATCTGGTCGATCCCATGCGCCTCCGGCGAAGAACCGCTGTCGATCGCGATCGCGCTGCAGGAAGCCGGATGGTTCGATCGCGCCGCGATCGAGATACACGCCAGCGACGCGAGCGCATCGGCGCTGGCGCGCGCGCAGGCGCGGCGCTACGGCCGCCGGTCGTTCCGGCAGCTGCCGGATGATCTGCGGGATCGCTACTTCAACCGCGATGGTGAGAAAGAGGAGTGGACCGTGCGCGCCGACATCTTCGGCCGTGTCAACAGCTGGTCACGCGTCAACCTGGTGCAACCGGGCGAAGCGGCGCGGCTCGCGGGCTCGGACGTGATCTTCTGCCGCAACGTCTTCATCTATTTCACGCCCGCCGGCGTTCGCGACGTCACCGCGCGCCTCGCCAAATGGATGCCGTCGCCGGGCTATCTCTGCGTCGGCGCCGCCGAGTCGCTGCTGCGCACCGGATCGGGTTTTGAATTGCAGGACCTCGGAGGGGCGTACGTCTACGTCAAGCCATGACTGATTCCCGCGCTGCCACCGCGCGTATGAGCACCATTGTCCGCGTCCTCGTCGTCGACGACTCCGCCTACGTCCGCAAGATGATGACGCAGATGCTGACCCGCAGTCCGTTCGTCGAGGTGATCGGCACGGCGCGCGACGGCAACGAGGCGCTCGAGCTCGCTGCCGATCTCGATCCAGACGTGATCACTTGCGATCTCAACATGCCGGAGATGGACGGCGTCGCCTTCGTGCGTGCGCAGATGGCGCGCCGGCCGGTGCCGATCGTCATCATCAGCGTTGCCAGCCCGTCAGGCGAGCAGGTGCTTGCCGCCCTCGAAGCCGGCGCCGTAGATTTCCTGCAGAAGCCCACGGCGCTGGCCACCGATCGTCTCCTCGATGTCGCCGACGAGCTGGTCGCGAAAGTCAAAGCCGCCGCGGGGGCGCAGTTGTGGCGCGTCGCCGCCGCCGCTACGAACGTGGCAGCCGCCGCCACTGCCCCGGTGATGATCGCGTCGCGCACCGACATCCTGGTGATTGGCATCTCCACCGGCGGCCCGCAGGCGCTGAAGGCGCTGATTCCGCGGCTGCCGCTCGATTTCCCCGTACCGGTGGCGATCGTGCTCCACATGCCGGTCGGGTACACCGAGCTGTATGCGCAGAAGCTCAACGAGATGTCGCCGTTGCGGGTAAAGGAGCCAGAAGAGGGCGAAGTCATCGCCTCCGGCACCGTCTACCTGGCGCCAGCCGGGCGGCATCTCTCTTTCCGTCGCGCCGGTGCCAACGTCGTCGCGCATCTCGACGTGAGGCCGCTCGACACGCCTCATCGCCCGGCCGTCGACGTATTGTTTCAATCCGCCGCCGACGTCTACGGCAGCCGCACGCTTGGTGTGGTGATGACCGGCATGGGCGCCGACGGCCGAGACGGCTCCGCATGGATCAAGGCGCGCGGCGGGCAGATCATCACGGAGGCCGAGCAGTCGTGCGTGGTATACGGCATGCCGCGCTCGGTCGTCGAGGCCGGGCTCAGCGATACATCGGCCGCTCTCGAATCGATGTTTGAGGTCATACTGGACCGGTTATGAGCCGCAAAGTGCTAATCGTGGACGACTCCGGACTCGCGCGACGCCGGGCTCGCGGCATTCTCGAGTCGGCCGGATTTGAAGTCATTGAAGCCGAGGACGGCATCGCGGCGATCGAAAGCTACTTCGTGGCCAAGCCCGACATCGTCCTGCTCGACCTGGTGATGAAGGGGATGTACGGCCTCGAAGTCCTGGCCAGGCTGCGCGAGATGGATCCGATGGCGCGGGTGATCGTGGTATCGGCCGACGTCCAGACCTCGTCGCATGAATTAGTGGCGCAAGGCGGCGCCGCGGGTTTTCTGGTGAAGCCCGTCGATCCGAACGAGGTCCTGACCCTCGTTCGTTCAACGCTGGGAGAGTGAAGCAACCATGGAGCTGAACCCCGTACAGCACGATGCCCTCGTCGAGCTGTTGAACATCGGCTTCGGCCGCGCCGGCGCGTCGCTCTCGAAGCTGACGCAACAGCGCGTGCTCCTCGATGTTCCGCAAGTCGCCATTCACCCGGTGTCGCACCTCAATACGTCGCTCGGCCGCCTTGTCGACGAACGCGTCGCCAGCGTGCACCAGGTGTTCAGCGGGCCGGTGGCGGGCGATGCCTTGCTGCTGCTCGACCCGATCGCCGCGGCGACGCTCACCGAGCTGCTCACCGACGTGCCGGCGTTGTCGCTCGACCTCGACCCGTCGACGCGCGAAGTCTTCACCGAGGTCGGCAACATCGTGCTCAACGCCTGCATCGGCACGTTCGGCAACATGCTCGACGTGCCGGTGTCGTTTTCGGTGCCCGACGTCGACGTCAGCAGCGTCACCAGCGTTATCGACCGCATGCTCGAGAGCGGCGACGGCTTCCGCTACGCGCTGATCATCACCGCAGGCTTCCGGCTGCGCGACTCCGCCGTCAACGGCTACGTGGTCATCGTCCTCACCGTGCAATCGTTGAAGCGACTGGTCGATGCGCTCGATCGCTGGCAGAAACTCCAAGGCTAAATGAGCGGCGACGATCGCGACGTGATCGACGGCATGGCCGCCGCGACCTTGCGATGGCTCGATGAGCACGCCAACTACGGCGTGATCACGACCGATCGCAGCCTGGTGGTGCGCACCTGGAACAAGTGGCTGGCCACCAGCACCGACCAGCCGCCCTCACGAGTCATCGGCAAGCCGCTGTTCGAAGTCGTGCCGTCGTTCGTCGAGCGCGGCCTTGACGCGCATTACCGCGATGCGCTGCTCGGCCAGAGCACGGTGTTGTCGCACACCCTCCACAAATACGTGATCCCGTGCGTCCGGAGCAGCGGCGAGATGATGCCGCAGAGCGGCCGGATTGCGCCGCTGGTAGCTGACGGCCAGGTGGTCGGCACCATTACCACGCTCGGCGACGTCAGCGAGCGCATGGCGACGGAGAAACAGCTGCGGGCGCAGATCGGCGTCGCCGAGGAAGCCCGCGCCGACGCAGAAGCCGCGTCGCGCGCCAAGGACGAGTTCCTGGCGACGTTGTCGCACGAGATTCGCACGCCGTTAAGCGCGGTGCTTGGCTGGGTGCACCTGTTGAAGGCGCGCGATCCGGATGTTGCCACCATCAAGCGTGCCATCGAAGTCATCGAACGAAACGCGCAATCGCAGCTGGCGTTGATCAACGACATGCTCGACATGGCGCGGATCTCCAGCGGCAAGATCCGCCTCGAATTCGCGCCGGTCAACATGGCCTCGGTGGTGGCCGCCGCGATCGAGACGGTGCGCCCGGCGGCGGAGCTGAAGAGCATCCGGCTCGTGACCGACCTGCCGGGCAAGGCCGTCGAGGTCAGCGGCGACGGGGATCGGTTGCAGCAAATCGTCTGGAACCTGTTGTCGAATGCGGTGAAGTTCACCGGCAACGGCGGCATGGTGGTGGTGTCGTTGCGCGCCGATGCCACCGGCGTTTACCTGTCGATCGCGGATACCGGCCAGGGTATCGAACGCCAGTTCCTGTCGCAGGTCTTCGATCGGTTCAAGCAGGCCGACACGTCGGCGGCGCGACGTGCCGGCGGCCTGGGACTGGGGCTGGCCCTCGTAAAAGAGCTCGTCGGCCTTCATGGCGGGATGGTCTCCGCCGAAAGTCCCGGCCCGGGATTTGGTGCGACCTTCTCCGTCCACCTGCCGAACGCGATTGCGGTTACCACTGCGGCAACGACGCCATTGGCCGTTACCGCTGCAGCGACCACGCTTGAAGGCGTGAATGTGCTGATCGTCGAAGACGATCCCGACGCTAGAGACATCGCGTCGCGCACGATCAGCGCTGCCGGCGGCGGTTCGCTTGCGGTGGGGAACGCAGACGACGCGATTGCGGCATTGGCGACGAGCAGCATTCGCCTGGATGCGCTGGTCAGCGACATCGGGCTGCCTGGCACCGATGGTTACGCGTTGCTTCAGGCGGTGCGCGGGCTGCCCAACGACAAGGCGCGCATTCCGGCAATCGCGGTCACGGCCTATGCGAGCCCCGCCGACGCGCAACGAGCGCTGAGGCACGGTTTTGTCGCACACCTGTCAAAGCCCTACGTGCCGTCGGCACTCGTGGCCGCCGTAAAGGACGCCGTCGAACGCTGACGGCCTGGCTTCGTAGCGGCTAAGTTGAAACACGAAGAACACGAAGAACTCTTCTCTAAGGCCAGTGCTGCTTAGCGGCACTGGCATT
>DASVFC010000392.1:0-2075 GCA_036380235.1 Vicinamibacterales bacterium | reverse complement strand
GTGCCGAGCTGCACGAACATCTGATCGGCGCCGATGCGGCGCACGTGCTTCCGGAGATCGTCTCCCATTCCGAGGAGCCGACCGCCGACTCTTCGATGGTGGCGGTGTATCACCTGGCGAAGTTTGCGCGGCAGCACGTCTCCATGGTGCTCAGCGGCGACGGTGCCGACGATATTCTTGCGGGCTACGAGACGCACCAGGCGTATTACGCGCAGCAGGCGTATCGGCGCGTTCCACGGCTGCTTCGGCAGGGAGTCATCCGGCCGCTGGTCGAAGCGCTGCCAGCGTCGTATCGCAAGGTCAGCGCCGAGGCAAAACTGAAACGGTTCGTCGCCGCCGCGGATCTCGATTGGCAGAGCGCGCACGCCTCGTGGCGGATGATCTTTCCGCCGGCCGAACGATCGCGACTGCTTGCGCCGGTTGCCGGCCATCCGGGTGCGCAGGCCGACGCGACCGACCTCTACAAACGTTGGTTCGCCCGCACCAACGCGCGCGACCCGCTCAATCAAATGCTCTACGTCGATACCAGGCTGTATCTGCCCGCCGACATGCTGGTCAAGATCGATCGTATGACCATGGCGCACGGTCTCGAAGCGCGCGAGCCGTACCTCGACTATCGCGTGGTGGAACTCACCGCGCGCATGCCGCCGTCCCTGAAACTCCATCAGTTGCGCTCGAAGAAGCACATCCTGAAGGAGGCGCTGCGCGGCCGCGTCCCGGACAAAGTGTTGTTCCGCAAGAAGCAGGGGTTCAACGTACCTAAAGCGCTGTGGTTGCGAGCCGGCCTGCGTGAGTTCGCCGCCGACGTGCTGTCGCCCTCGCGCGTGAAGGCGACCAACGTGCTCGAACCATCCGTGGTGGCCGCCGTCGCGCAGGAGCACTTCGCGGGGCGGGCCGACCGCAGTCACGAGATCTGGTCGTTGCTGGTGCTGTTGCTGTGGTTCGATCAATTCAAGCCAGCGGCTGGAGCGTCGCCGTGAAACAGCCGCAACCGAAGGGCTTCTTGCAATCGGCTTGGGACGCGATCGGCATTCCGGCGCGTCTCGTCCTGTTTCCTCCCGAGTGGCTCGAGCGCTGCGGCTGGACGACACTCGAGGACGAGCGCATGCGACACGTGTTGCCCGAAGTGCGCGGGCGATTGCTCGACATCGGCGCCGGGCCGAACACGCTGGTGCGGCTGCATGGCAGCGGTGTTGGCGTTGACGTCTTTGACTGGGGCGGTGGCGCGATGGTGGTCGAGAACACCGCCAATCTGCCGTTTCCCGACGCGTCGTTCGACACCATCACGTTCATCGCCTGCCTGAACCACATCCCCAACCGGCAGGACGTGCTCCGTGAAGCGCGACGGCTGCTCGCGCCTGGCGGCAGCGTCGTGATGACGATGATCAATCCGCTGCTTGGCGATATCGGTCACGCGATCTGGTGGTATTCGGAAGACAAGGTTCGTGGTGGCATGCTGCCCGGCGAAGTCGGCGGATTATGGACGAAGGATATCGTCGCGATGTGTGAGAACGTTGGCTTGCGCCTCGAAAAGCACCGCCGCTTCGTCTATGGCATGAACCACTTGTATGTTTTTCGCGCGATCGCCTGAGCGCGCCGTCACACCCGCGGCCGGCACCGTCTATTTCCTGACGGGGTTGATTGCCCTCGAATACGCGCTCGCCGCCGCCTGGGCGGGCGTCCAGGTCAGCCCGGATACCGCGATCTATTCCCGCTGGGGCGACGCGTTGATCGGCAACGGCTTTAATGTCACGGCCTTTCTCAACGAGCAGAGCTTCGTCGTCCCGCCGGTGTTCTATCTCGGATGGATCGTCGTCGTCGCCGCCGCCAAGACGGTGTTTGGTGATGCATGGATGAGCGCCGTCGTAATGCTGAACTGCGTCGCGCTTGCGGCCGGCGCCTATCTGATCCTGCAAGGGGTGCGCCGGCTGACCGGCTCTTTCGCGTCGCTGGCACTCGCAGGCGGGATGTTCCTGGTCGCCGCCGACCTGATGATTTTCGCGCCCTTCGTACTTTCCGATCTGCTCTTTTGGGGACTGACGACGTGCGTGTTGATCCTCGGTGTCGAACTGGCC
>DASVFC010000391.1:0-6432 GCA_036380235.1 Vicinamibacterales bacterium | reverse complement strand
AGAGTACATCCGGTACGTATTGCCGCTATAGAATGCGCGCATGCGCGCTGGCCTCCTTCTCGTCGCACTCGCAGCACTCGTCGCACCCGTCGCACCCGTCGCACCCGTCGCACCCGTTGCACCCGTTGCACCCGTTCACGTCAACTCAAACGCCAGCTCCCCGAGCTTTTCCACGCTGCATGCGACGCGGTCGCCAGGTTTGAGCCACACCTGTTCGCCCTTCGGTTTGCCGAAGATCACCCCGTGCGGCGTGCCGGTGAAAAGGATGTCGCCCGGCTTGATGGTCATCATCCGCGACGCGAAGCTGATCAGCTGCCGGCAGTTGAAGATCATGTCGTTGGTGTTCCAGTCCTGCCGTTGCTCGCCGTTGATGCGGCATTCGAGTCGCAGGTTGTTGGGGTCGCCGACAAGGTCGCTGGTCACCAGGTACGGCCCGAGCGGCGCGAAGCCGTCGAAGGTCTTGCCAATCATGAACTGCGTCGTCAGGTATTGCATGTCGCGCGCCGAGAAGTCGTTGCCGGTGCAGTAACCGGCCACATAGTTGAGCGCGTCGGCTTCGGAGACGTTGCGGCACTCACGCCCGAAGACGATGACCAGTTCGATCTCATAGTCGAATTGCTTGGCCGTCGCGGTCGGCAGAGTGATCGTGCCGCGGTGATGATTGAGGGCATTGTTGAACTTGTTGAAGAGGGTGGGGTTGGCCGGTATGGGCGTCTTGGTCTCGGCCGCGTGCCGGCGGTAGTTGAAGCCCATCATGATGATCTTCTCCGGCCGCGTCACCAGGGGCGCATGCTGCAGGCTGCTCTCCTGGAGGTAGAGACCGGCCGGGCCATTGGCGGCCGCCGCCACCAACGCCGCGAGTTGCGCGCCTTTGCCGTTCTGCAGCAGGTCGTCCATGTCAACGGGCGCCGGCAACTTGTAGTTCCGGGCGGCCGTCTCCACGTTGAGGATGCCTTTCGACACTTTCACCCCGAGGCGTGGACCATCGGCGGTGCGCATGTTCAGAAGCGTCATGCCGCGCGGCATCTCGAAGGCGCCAGCTCGCGCCGCCACCGCCTGCGCCGTTATGGGCGCTGCCGAGGCAGTCGCCGCAGTAGTGGCCGAGACCACACCGGCAGTTGTGGATTTCAAGAACGTACGGCGATTTGAGTACATAGCGTCAGCATTCTAGTGGACCACGCGCCTCGCAGACGCTCTTGAGCCGATCGGTGAGATGATCAGGACATGGAGTGGTTCAACAGTAGAACTTTGAGGCGCAGACCGGCGCACCGCGCGCACCCTGTGCACCCTTACCTATGATCGAGCTGCTCTCTGAAGGCGACGTTTACTCGCGGATTGGCGAGGAAGGCTTTCAACGTCTGGTCGCCGCGTTCTACGGGCAAGTGCCGGCCGACGACATCCTTGGGCCGATGTATCCGAAGGAAGATATGCACGGCGCCGAGGAGCGGCTGCGCGATTTTCTGATCGGCCGCTTCGGCGGACCGCGGCGATACGAAGAACGGCGCGGCCACCCGCGCTTGCGCATGCGGCACATGCCGTTCAAGCTCGATCAGGCGGCGCGGGATCGGTGGGTGCAGCTCATGGATCGCGCGATCGATGAGGCGCAACTGCCGGAGGACGCGGCAAAGGTATTGCGCGACTTTTTCCATCACATGGCGACGTTCCTGATGAACGCGCCGACTGCCCACGGACGTTAGCTTCGCCAACGCTGTTCACGGACGGTAACCACAGAGACCACGGAGACCACGGAGAATATTTCCTAAATACAACGTGCTGCTTGGCGTGCCGATCGTATCTAGAACAACATCCTCCGTGTCTGTGGTGTGCGTGGGCTATCGTCCATGACACTCGTCACTCGGATCGCAAGGCGATCAATGGATCCACCTTCGACGCGTGCAGCGCCGGCGCAATGCAGGCCAGCAGGATGATTGTTGCTTGCAGTAGCGCGACCAGGATGTAAGTGATGGGGTTGAGCACGTTCACGCCAACAAATAAGAATTGCGCCAGGCGCGCGGTGGCGGCGGCGAGTATTAGGCCGGCGGCGAGGCCGGGCACCAACATCCGCACGCTGCTGTGCAGCACCTCCCGCAGCAGGTCGCGCGGCGTGGCGCCCATCGACATGCGCACGCCGAATTCGCGAACGCGGCGGCTCACCGAATGAATAACGATCCCAGCCAGGCCAACCGTCGAAAGAACCAGTGCCAGCACGCCGCAAATCGTAAAGATCCCTGACAACGTCCTGAACGGCCACATCTGCACCGCCAATTGCTGCTCCATCGTCTTGAGCGTCAGCAGGGGAACGTCGGCACGCAGCGCCGATGCCGCCGCCGCAATCGGTTGCAGCGCGTGAACGGGGTCACCGCTGGTGCGCGCGATGATGGTCACAGCACTGTCGTAATGTTCGGCGGCCAGCGGCACGAAGAACGCGGGCCGCTCGCGATCGAGTCCGCGTGTGCGCGTCATTCGCGTGACGCCGACCACTGTCATTGGCAAACCGGTCGTCCCCACTCGGACCACGCGCCCCAGCGCACGGCCGTCCGGCCATTGCGCCCGCGCGAACTCGAGATTGACGATGATTTCGCCTGCCGCCCGGTCGTTGAACTCGCGTCCTTCGGCGAGGGCGATGCCCATCGCCGCGAAGTAGCCCGCCGACACCGGATACGCCGGCCACTTCGGACACGCATCGCCCGTGCAGGACTGGTTGTCCGGCCAAACGGCGACTAAGGTGTCGTAACCGGTAAAGAATGGCACGCGCTGCGCCAGGGCGGTGCTCGCGATGCCTGGGAGTGCGCGCACGCGGTCAGCGAGCGACCGCAGATACTGCTCTGATTGCGCGCGATCGAATCCGTGTTGCGAAGGCTCGACCTGCGCGAGCGCGAGATGAGCGCGATCGAACCCTGGATCCACGTCGAGCACGTTCACGTACGACTGCACGAACAATCCCGCGACTGCGAGGAACATCGTCGACCCCGCCACCTGGGCGCCGACCAGCCACCGTCGAAGCGGGGCGGGCCGCGCGGCAACAGCGTTGGCGCCTTGCGAGCCCAACACTTGCAGGACGTTGGCGCGCGCCGCAGACAGCGCCGGCCACACCCCGGGCAATACCCCGGCGATCACAATCAGTGCGGCGACGAACATCACCACGTTGCGATCCGGCGCAAGGTCGAGGTGTTGCGGCTGCTCGATGGGAATCGCGAAGGTGCCAAGCAACACCTGGGTCCACCAGGCGAGCACCAATGCGACCACGCCGGAGAATGTCGCGATCACCAGGCCTTCGACCATCACCAGTCGCATGAGTCGTGCCGGCTGAGCGCCGAGCGCGCTGCGGATGCCCATGTCGCGCTCACGCTCGACGGCGAGGGCCAGCAGTAGATTGGTCACGTTGAAGCACGCCAGTAGCAGCACGAGACCGATGATGCCCATGCCGATTGCTGCGGCGGTGGCAATGCCGCCGCGTTCGCTGTCGAGCACGCCAAGGCGAAAATACGACGCCGGGTGGCCCTTGTGCGTGTCGGGCCATTCGCGTCCCATCTCCATCACTGCGGTGTCGAGATGGCCCTGAATCGTTGCCGCGGTAGAGCCGGCTTGCGGCTTCGCCATGACGAACAACCAGCGTGTGTCGCGACGTTGCAGCAGAGATGAGCCCGAAAACGCCGGCAAATCCTCGAGCGGCAGCCAGATATCCGGCGAATAAAGTCCCGCCGGACCGGTGAATGCTTCCGCCATCACACCCGCAACGCTGACCTCGACGTTGTTCAGGCGCAACGTCAGCCCGGCCAGCGAAGGCGAACGCAACTTGTTGCGCCAGAATCTTTCGCCAATGAGCACGGCAGGTGGGTCCACGCCGCGAGGTTCGACGCGCAGCAAGCCCGCCCGCAGCTTCGGACGCACCATGGTGAAGTAGTCGGACGACACAAACAGGACCCACGCCGTTTCGCTCACGCCACCGTGCTGCCATGCGATCGTGGACCTGCCTTCCGCTGCCAAGGTGGCGGATCCTTTCAAGGCGGCGGCGAACCGTTCGAACTCCGGTAACGACGCGTAGCGCTCCTGGTCGTCGAGTGGCGACGTGGCGATCCGTCCGACGCCGTCAACGCCGCTGGCCGCCGACCCTTTGAAGAGAACGCCGTTGACCGCGCTGAACGCCACCGCGTTCACGCCCATGCCAATCGCAAGCGTTAACACGGCCGTCAATGAGAACACCGGCTTGCGGGTCAATTGCCTTGCCGACTGTCGCAGGTCCTGAAGCAGGGCGTGCATCTACATCAAAGACGGATGCAGCTCGACTATGTTCCGTTATCATCGACGGGAAGCGTGCGGAGGCGACATCATGAGCGAGCGTCAAATCATCAAGCGGTACTCGAACGGCGAGATCACCGTCGTCTGGCAGCCGTCGCTGTGCATTCATTCCGCAATCTGCGCGCGCGGGTTGCCGCAGGTCTTCGATCCGCGACGTCGGCCGTGGGTGATCCTCGATAACCACACCACCCAACAGATCGTTGACCAGGTGGAAGCGTGCCCGTCCGGAGCGCTGTCCATAGAGCGAGCCGCAAAATAGTCTGCTCGCCGGGGGATTTTGCCCGCCGCCCCCAAAAAATCGATACGGTAATTCCCTAATTGAAGTAGCGGCTTCCTCTCTTCTCTTCCCAAGGGGCGGCACTGCGTTTGCTATCTCGATGGATGGACGAACGCGATGCTGCTTACCACTACTCGATCCGCGCTGATCCGCACCGTGGTCGTCGCCCTATTAATTGCCGCCGGCGCCGTCCTGTATTCGATCTGGCAAATCAAGCGGGACGTCGACGCCGTGGCCGCGCGCTTTACGCTCGACCCGGGTCCGCAGTCCACGCTCATCTACGACTCGAAAGACCGCCTCATCTCCGCGCTCTACAAAGAGCACCGCATTCCGGTCACGCTCGAGGAGATGTCCGAGCCGCTGGTGCAAGCCGTGCTGGTCACTGAAGACCGCCGCTTCTACGAGCACTATGGCGTCGACGTGCGCCGCATTGCCGGGTCGATGCTCGCCAACGTCCGCCGCGGCCGCATCGTCCAGGGCGGCAGCACCATTACCCAGCAATTCGTGCGCGGCGCGTTTCTCGATCGCACGCGCACCTACAGCCGCAAGATTCGAGAGGCGTGGCTCGCGCACCGCCTCGAATCGAAATTCAGCAAGCGCGCCATCCTGCAGGCCTACCTGAACCACGTTTATCTCGGCGATGGCTATTACGGCGTGCAGGCGGCATCACTTGGATACTTTGGCAAGCCCGCGTCGGAAATCACGCCGCCGGAAGCGGCCACACTCGCGGCATTGATCAACCGCCCGTCCGGCTACGGCATCCGCCGCACCCCGATGAGCGTTCGCGACCGCCGGGACTGGGTGTTGCGCCAGATGCATCGCTACGGCTACCTCGACGCAAAAACCTATGGCGAATCACTGCAGGTGCCTGTGGCGGCGACGCTTGCCACCCCGCAGCTGCGTGCCGCGGTCGATCCGATCGCAATATCGCGCGGCCCCTATTTCGCCGCGGCGGTGCACGAATACCTTTTCGCAACGTATGGCGTCGAAAAGGCGCTGACCGGCGGCCTGCGCGTCTACACGACGATGGATGCGGACGTGCAGAAGTTCGCGGAAGAGTCGGTTAACAAGCGGCTGGCGGAGCTCGAGAAGAACAAGAAGGCCGGCAGCCCACTGCAGGCGGCGCTGGTGGCGATTGAGCCGACGACCGGCTACGTGCGCGCCATTGTCGGCGGCCGTAGCTTCGAAGAGAGCCCGTTCAACCGCGCGACGCAGGCGAAGCGTCAGCCGGGGTCCGCATTCAAGCCATTTGTGTTCGCCGCCGCGCTCGAGGCGGGGTTCTCGCCGGGCACCACCATCGATGGTCTCGATGCCTACATCCCGTCATCCTCTGGCGCGTATCTGCCTGGGGGCGAACACGAGGTTGAGTCCACGACGCTTCGTAACGCGCTCGTTACCTCCAGCAATCGCGCGGCGGTGCACCTGATGCAGCGTGTGGGCCTGGGCGCCACGATCGATCTCGCCAATCGCGTGGGCTTGCAGGAGTTGCCGCGAGTGCCATCACTCGCGCTCGGCACGGGTGAAGTCAGCTTGCTGAACCTCACCTCCGCCTACACCGCGTTCGCCAACGGCGGGGTCCTGCAATCGCCGGTGTTCGTGCGCCGCATCGAAGATGCCGGCGGCCGCGTGCTGCATCGCGGCGAGTCGATCGGCCGCCGCGTTCTCAGCGAATCCACCGCGTTTCTCATGGCGTCAATGCTGTCGGATGTCGTGAATCATGGCACCGGCTATAGCGCCCGACAGGCGGGCTTCGCGCTCCCGGCCGGCGGCAAGACCGGCAGCACCGACGATCATTCGGATGCGTGGTTCATTGGCTTTACGCCGAAGCTCGCCGCGGGCGTCTGGGTCGGCTACGA
>DASVFC010000390.1:0-3736 GCA_036380235.1 Vicinamibacterales bacterium | reverse complement strand
ACGCCAGTCTCGGCCGGTCGCATCTCTCACCGAGACGCATGGCTGCGAACCTGTGTCGTGCTCTTCCATGAAATGGAATGGCGGCTGGGGCGGTTCCCCGGGGCCTCGCCTCAAATCGCGCCGGCTGACATCTCCGGGGTCACGCCAGATCGCCGCCCGCTGCGAGCGCAACGGTGCCTCGCCCTCGCGCCGCCTCTTCCATTCCGACAGCAAACGCCAGTAGGCAAAGACGACCCACGTCCCGCCCACTATCGAGACGACGATCCAGAACAGGATTTGCAGAGCGTCAGGCCAGGACATAACGCGAATGCCTGAGTTTCATTCCGAGCCCTACATTTACCTGCCCGCCGTCGCTCACAAGTCGGCCCTCATTGCCTGGGGTGCCTTCTATTTCCGTACCAACTCGAAAGGCCGGTGGAAGATCGTCGACGACGACGACCTGAAATACGTGCATCCGCCGAGAAAGGACTCGATTGGCGGGCAATCGGCGCCGTATGGGCCGGCTCGGGTTGAGGTCTACGACACCTCCGGCGCATTCGTCTCCGCCGCGAAGACGGAAACCTGCAACCACGTCTGGGTATCCGGGCTGCAGCCCGACACCGAATACACCTACAAGGTGTTCGTCAAGGAACAGGAGTGGGCGAGCGGCGAGCGCTGGGACTGGTCCCCCGAGAACAAAGCGCTCGTGCAGAACGGCGGCCGCTACGAAAACCGGTTCCGCACCTTTCCTGATCCGCTCCAGCCGGCCAGCGATCTCGCGTTTGCCGTGATCGGTGATTTCGGCATCGGCGTCCGGTTTCACTCGCCGAAACGCAAGCAGCTGCAGGTGGCGCACGCGTTGCGCCATGTTGTGGAACGCGAGCAGGTGCGGTTCCTGCTGACCACGGGCGACAATATCTACGCCGGCCGCCGCATTCTTGGACTGGTCATGGGTGATACAGGCGACGAGGACGACGACTGGTTCTTCACGTATTTCCAGCCGTACCGCTACATCATCAACCGGATTCCTGTGTATCCGTCGATCGGCAATCACGACGCGGACGAGACCGAAGAACGCGACGATCGCGCCCAGGTCGAGGACAACTTCTACCTGCGCGAGCGCATGGCTTCGGAAGAAGCGGCCGGCCGCGCCTCGTTCAAGCCCGGGTTGTTCTACCGATTCCGTTATGGTTCCGACATCGAGTTCGTGTGCATCGACACGTCGAAGGAAGATTTCTTCCGCGGCAAGCGGCTGTTCGAATATCCGAAGCACTGGGAATTCGTCGAGCAGTCATTCCCGGTCAACGATCCCGTGCGATGGCGCATCCCGTTCGCGCATCACCCGCTCTACAGCGCCGGGCCGCAGCATCACAACACGCGCGGGATGGATCGCCTGCTGCCGCTGTTCGAGCGCTCCGGTGTGCAGGTGATGTTCGCCGGCCACGAACACAACTTCCAGCATTCGCGCGCCAACGGCCTCGATCATTTCGTGACGGGCGCGGCCGGAAAGGTGCGGCGAACGCCCCCGGATAGGTTCATCGAGGCAGCCACCGTCTCCTGGGCCACCGACTGTCACTTCCTGCTGGCAAAGATCAGCGGCACCCGCATGATCGTGTTGCCAATCGGCGCGCTCGACGATCCCGCCGGCACGCCGGCCGAGATAACCCGCTACACGCCCGAACGCGAACCGGTGACGGGACCGATCGAGGTTTCGAGATAGATTTATGAACGCATGAGACGCGTCGTATCGGCCGCCCTCGGTCTGGCGGCCCTCGCTTCGGTGGCCGCCGCGCAGACACAAGTTCCGCCGCCGTGGGCGTACACGGTGAACCCGCCGCCGGTATCCGGTGCGAAACCCGCGCCGGCGGCAAGCGACCCGGCGCCACGCACTGTGCCCGGGAGCAGTCTGTCGCTCACCGTTGCGCAAACGCGTGATGCGTTCAACCCGCCCGACTGGTTTCCCGATGCGCATCCGCCGATGCCGCCATCGGTGGCGCACGGCCGCAAACCCGAGTTGCGGGCGTGCGGCTTCTGTCATCTGGTCAACGGCCAGGGCCGGCCAGAGAACGCGTCGTTGGCTGGCCTGCCCGCCGCATACATCATTCAGCAGATGGCGGACTTCAAGAACGGCGATCGCAAGAGCGCCGAACCGCGGATGGGGCCGCCAAACGCGATGATCCAGGACGCCAAAGCCGCCAACGACGAAGACATCCGCACCGCGGCGGCGTACTTCAGCTCGTTCCCCTACAGGAAGTGGGTCCGCGTCGTCGAATCGCAGGAAGTGCCGAAGACGCGTATCCAGGGATCGATGCACGTGCCGACCAACGACGGAGCGGAACCGCTCGGCCGGCGCATCATCGAGATACCGGAGGATATCAGCCGCACCGAACTGCGCGACGCATCGTCAGGGTTCGTCGCTTATGTGCCGATTGGCAGCATCGCGCGAGGGATGGCGCTCGTGCGCACCGGCGGCAACGGCCGCACCGTGGCGTGCGGCACGTGCCACGGAGCGGACCTGAAGGGCCTCGGGCCTGTGCCGCCGCTGGCGGGACGATCGCCGAGTTACACCGTGAGGCAGATGTTCGACATGCAGCAAGGCGCACGCAAGGGTCCGTGGTCCGCCTTGATGAAAGCGGCGGTGGAGAAGCTGACCGTCGACGACATGATTGCGATCGCAGCGTATACGGCGTCCCGTGAACCCTAAGCCGCCCCGTCAGCGTCTCCATCCGGCGCTCAAGGCCCTGGTGGCCGTGGTGATTCTTGCCGTCGTCGGTTATTTGTTCGTGCGTAGTGCGACCAGCACTCGCGGAGAACCGTACGAGATCCAGGCGGCGCA
Organism: Vicinamibacterales bacterium; assembly: GCA_036380235.1. GTDB lineage: Bacteria > Acidobacteriota > Vicinamibacteria > Vicinamibacterales > UBA2999 > 12-FULL-67-14b. The sequence continues at coordinate 921 of DASVFC010000390.1, read as the reverse complement.
TCTGACCGGCTGGTCACTTGCCGCAGACTCGGCTCAAGACGCCGAAGATGCCGCGATCTCGCTTCGACCGCCGGCGGAGTTGCCCCTCAATCTGTTCCGGCAGTTGTTTCGCCGACAAATGGAATCGTTGTCGACGCCCGCCGCACCCGGAATCGTGCTGGCACGCCGCAACGAAATGCGGGCCGGTGTCGGCGTCGATCAGTTACTCACGCTGGCGCGCGAGTCAGGATTAGAGCGGGCAACGCTGACGCCGAAATGTGTTGGCTATCGGCGCGTGTCCGGTACTGGTTTGACGCGGCAACTTTATTTCCTGTGGTTCGAGTCGCCCGAGTTCGACGCCTTCCGACGGCGCCTCGCGCCGCTTGGGGCTGCGGGATTTCAACCCACGGGATTGTCGGCAGTGATGTTGACGGCGGCTGAGCCGTCGTTCGACGGCTGGCAACCCGTCGTGGTGGACGAAGCGCAGGATTGCGTCGCGCCAATCAATGTAGTGTAACTAGAGGCGCAGCTGTAGCCGCAGCGCCGGGTCTAAAGACCCGGCTCAACGTACGAACGGTGGAGAAGCTGCGCGCGCTGCACTTGGTTCAAACTAGCGGCCGCCGCGGACTCGCGCTGGCTGCAGCTCGAACGCCAGCTCGCGCGGATCGCCCTCGCGCGGCGGCGCGATCGTGTCGGAGGTCAGCGTCAACTCGTTGATGCCGCTGTTTGTGCGAGCAGCCTCGATTTCGATCCGGCATTCTGTCCACACTCCCTTCGGCAGCGCGCACGTACTCACCGCAATGCCATTGACCGAGGCACGAAGCGTAGCGCCGTCGGGATGCGCGGCGCGCAGCGGCAGCGTGAAGCGCATCGCCGCTGGCGAGTTCATGCGCCAGCGCAGAGATGAGGAGCGCCGTGACCAGCGGAAACGCTGCGCTCCGG
>DASVFC010000389.1:0-8603 GCA_036380235.1 Vicinamibacterales bacterium | reverse complement strand
CGGGCAGATTGCGAGACATCACTCCTCCGTCATGCCCGTTGTCCGCCCTCGGGCTCGAGAGGTGTTGATGTTCGAATCGCAACGCGTTTGGCTTCAGGTGGGATGTTCCCTTCCCGCGGACGGGTTGCACCCTGCGTGCGGGAAGGAGTCTACACTTAGTCGTTCTCGAAAGAAAAGGCGATGGTAACCCTCGCGCCCTCTTCCTTCGCACCGCGGATACGTTTGGGAACCGGCAGGAATCCTTCACCAGTCTTCGACCGCCAGATGCTTGTGTCCCACTCGCGGCCGTCGATGCTGGCGCGGACGGGGGTGCGTCCCCACGCCCTGGTGATTGGCGGCGCCAGCTTCTTCGGGACCGCGACGTAGGTCCAGCCCCCCTTGCCTCGAATGCGGCGCAGTTCGGTCTTGAACGGACCGCGCTTCGTCATCGCTTCTTGGCTTTGCGCTTTGCGGTCTTTCGCTTCGTCGTGGTTCGCTTTGCCGCCTTTCGCGTGGCGCTCTTTCTCTTCTTCGCTTTCTTCTTCGAGCGATTGACGCGCTCCGGCAGTTCCTGCCCGCCGGTTTCGCGATTCCACTCTTCGTAGGTCTCGGGCGTGATCTCACCTTTGACGAGCAGCTCGGCGAACTTGCGACGTTGGGCTTTGCTTTTAAATGGCATACCGTTAACGCGGCTTTTCGAAGAAGAGGGTGTCCAATCCGTTCACCGTCTCGCGCCGCACCTGCTTAAATCCTAACTTCTGCAACACCCGCACCGATGCAGCGTTTGCCACATCGGTACTGGCGCGAATCACGGTCATGTTGAGCCGGGAAAAGCAATAAGAGATCACCGCCCGTGACGCCTCCACGGCATAACCATGTCCCCACATCCGATCGTCGACGCCGTAAAGCAACTCGAACTCTTGCGGGTCGCGAAACGGCCAGATCCCGGCAAAGCCGATCAGCGAGCGATCGATGCGCGCACGCAGCAGCCACAAGCCGAAGTCATGCCGCTCGAACAGCTCTTCGCTCAGCGACAAGGCCTCGTCGGTGCGGGCGCGGGAGATGATCTCGTCATCCCACAAGAAGCGCCGCACGCCTGGCGAGGTCCAGAGCGCATGCAATGCCGCGCCGTCGCCATGGGTGGCGGGGACGAGGTCACATCGAGCGGTCGCCAGGTCAGTCGGCAAGGTTCTTATAGAAATACGTGGTACTGCAATATCCGCCCTGCGGGAACAAGGCGTAGTTCGGAATGTCGCCGACCCGCACCCACCCGAGCCTGGCGTACAACCGCGCCGCATCACCGTCCGTAACAGCGTCGAGGACGAGCAACGTCTTATCACGATCGCGCGCGGCCTGCTCGGCCGCGCGCAACAACTGCCCACCCAGACCCTTGCGGCGCGCGCGGCTATGGACCTGCATCTTCGCCACGTCGGCGCGGTGCGGCTGGTTGTCGGGAAGATCGAGGATCAGCTGCACGGTGCCGCAGACGCCCTGCCCGTCTTCAGCGACCAGCAGGGCGCGCTGCCCCGATGCGACCGCATCGGCCACCTTGCGCCAGAATTCGCGCCCGCGCTCGATGGTGAACGGCTGCATGAATCCGATCGACGCTCCGCCGTCGACGCAGTCCTTGGTCAACGCCGCCAATTCGCCTATCAGCCGTTGGTCGAGGCGATCGACAAGACGGATCTCCGGAACGGAAGACGTCTGCTCCATGACTTCGTAATGAACGGCACGGCGATCGTAATCGATCATCATCGCCTGCACCCTGGCCGGCACCACCGCTGCCTCGGGGTCGTCTCCAGCAAACTGGCGAATCGCGTCGATCGATTTCCAACGCGTCACGATCAGGAATTCAACTCCGCCGACGTGGTCGCGGCGCAGCATCGACGCGTCGACGAAGCCGCCAATGCGGGCGAGCGCCGGAAACGTTTCGTCGCGCAGGTGCGCCTCATATTCCGCCGCGCGGTCCGCGCGCGCCAGTCCCTTCCAGTGCCGCGCAATCATTGGCGTTTCACCGGGGCGCGCTCGAGAATCCATGGCGCTAACGCGGGCCGCATGCGACTAGAACAGGGTCACCACGCCGGCCCCGGCACGTGGAATCTGCGCACCGCGCTCATTGTGTCACGGCGTCCGAGCGCCGCTCACCACCTTGAGTGTCGTCATTAATTGACCGACGTGACGCGTCGTGTGTTCGGCGCCGTGAAACAACAATCCAAGCACGGTGGCGGGCAGCTTGGCGCGGCCGACCTCACGCTCGTCGAAAAGAATGTCGCGCGGCGTATGGCGCAATTGATCGAGCGCGCGATCGAGGGTGCCGTAGACGCGGCCGATCACGTCGTTGAGCGGAGCCGGCGTGCCCTCAGAGCGCAGCTCGTCGCGCTGCCGCCCGTCGAGCGCTTCTCCCCGAGCGTAGGTGAACAGCCGATCGAGGCTGCCGGCGAGGTGCTGCAAATGGAAGCCGGCTGATGCTGCACCACCCGGGCGTTGCCAGAGCGTCGCCTCGTCTAACGTCGTTGCGAGGTGTCCGATGTCTTCGCGCGCTTGCAGCAGCGCATGCGCCGCGGGCATCAACACCGGATCGATACCGGCCACTGGGCCACGAAGCCAGAATTCCGGCGCGCTACTCATTGCTCATTACCCATTGCTCCTTCCAACCGGCGACAGGCTATCACTTCGCAGCTGACTCGAGACAACCGCATTCCCGGCATCCCGGCAAGCATCACCCTCGGCGGCTACACTACGCGTGATGCCCAACTGGCCTGCACGGTTGACGTCGGAGTTGATCGCGTCGGACGATCGTGCCCGAGCTTTGGCGTCGTCACTGACGGTGGCGCAATAGAACTGGAAGCCGTCGCCCTCGTCGTGGAGCGTCGGTCAATGCCTCGAGCACCTGGCGATTTCCACCGAAGTGTACTTGCCGCCCATTGGCGCGGCCCTCGATCGCGCACCGGCCGGTAGCGCGGACGAAATCAGACCCGGAGCACCGAGCCGCTGGTTCATTCGCAACTTCATCGCGCCATCGACGGTGAAGGCGAAAGCGCCTGGCAAGATCGCGCCGGGTAGCAACGTTGACGGTGCGATCCTCGATCGCTACCTGGATGCCCATCGTGCGGCGCGCGAGCTGGTGGCGCGCGCCGCCGCCCACGACATCAACCGCATCCGGTTCGCCAATCCCTTCGTGCCGCTGCTGCGGTTCACCGTTGGCACCGGCCTCGAGATCATCTCCAAACACGCGATGCGGCATTTGCAGCAGGCGGAGCGCGTCAAGGCCGACCCGCAGTTTCCGCGCCCGCGACGCTAGCGCGGCAAACCGGCGATGTCGGTTCTGATCCGATAGAGGGTCTTACCGGCGGTAACGTAGAGCGTTTTCATGTCGGGGCCGCCGAAGGCGTTGTTGGTGATGAAGTCTTCCGCAATCGGAATGAACTTGAGCAGCTTGCCTTGAGGCGAGATCACGTAGACGCCGGTCTTGGTGTCCAGCGTCTCGGCGGAGCCGCGCAGCTGATTCATGCCTGCCGAGACATACAGGTTCCCTTCGCTATCGATGCTCATGCCGTCGCCACTGCGGCCCGGAGAGAAGTTATATAGAACGCGCATGTTGCTGACGGTGCCATCGGCCCCGAGGTCGTAGGCGCGGATTAATCGCGCGCCACCTGCGGCTTGGTTTGCCTCGATCAAATACAACGTGCGATCGTCGGGAGAAATCTGGATGCCATTCGGCCGTTGCACGTCGGGTGCCGCGAGAATCCGCGTCGCTTGCTGAATGCCGTCGATCCGGTACACCGCGGCGCCGGCAAGGTCGGTCACGTATAGCCGCCCCCGCCGATCGATTGTCACGTCGTTCGGCGCTACGAAAGGCCGCCCGTCGGCGGAATCGGCCAACACCTCGATCTTGCCTGTCGTCATGTCGGTCCGCGTCACCTGCGGCCGGAATCGGGCCAGCGTCCCGCGTCGCGGCGCGTCGGCACCTTCACATGCGATCAACCGCCCTGCGAGATCGAACACCAGGCCGTTGGCATTGTTGCTTTGCTCCCGAAACGTCGACAGGACGCCGGCGGGATTGAGCATCAAAATGCGTTGCCAGACGAGGTCGGTGAAGTAGACGGTGCCGTCGCGAGCGACGACCGGCCCCTCCGTAAACGCGATTGCCGTTGCCACCTCGACTTGCTGAGCGCGTGCGGCGACGGCACCCGTCCCGATGAACACGACTACCACGAGGGCGAGTGTGAATCTCGGCATGACGGGAGATATTACAGGCTGTCAGGGGCCAGGAGACGTCTGTGGCGCACCGCGGCGCCACACGGTCCGTCATGTCAATGGCAGACCGCGAAACCACCGGACGACCTCGAGCCACAACGACGTCTGCCCGGCCGTGAACCAGAAGGCATGCAAAGGAACGAACAGCACGAGCAGATGCAGAAAGGCGCGTCGTGCAGGGCTGCGATCGATGGCCCACAGCAAGACGAGAATCGCATCGGTCACACCGAACCCAATCAACTGATACACCAGTGGATTGAGAGGCGGGGCGTTGAAGAACAGCAGGCGTGCCATAACCGCGTCAATCGCGGCCAGCGCCGTCCCGACCATGTACCGCGCGTGCAGGGGCGAGCTGTCGCGCCGCCAGATCGCAAGCCCCCATGACGCGGTGAACAGCACCGCCGAGACAAATGGCAGATAGAAGAACTTGCCCTCACGTTCGAACAAGTCCTGCGGCATGGCTGCCGCGCGCAGGTGCGTCAGCAGGATCCAGACGATGACGATGACTGGGACCACAACGTAGGACGTGCGCCCGAGTGCGCGGTGGAGTGGGCGGCGGTCGCGCCGAATCAGGAATGGCTGCGCGATCAGCATGCATAACCAGAGCGTCATCAGCGCGGCGTGCGCGTGGGTGAGAAAGTCCGGGCCCGCCGGGAGCAGGCTGAAATAGGTCGGCCAGAATGCGACGAGCGTCAGCGCAAAGAACGCCGCAAACCAGTAGCCGCTCGATTGCAGGGTAAGCGGCCGCGCCTTCAGAAGGCCGATCATGACCCACGCTCCATGTTCCGCAAGATGAACACCGCGGCGGCGGCACCGATCACCAGACCGCCCGCTATATCGGACGCGTAATGATACCGATCATAGACGGCGCCCATGCACATCAGCGCCAAGCAGGCGAAAAGCAGCGGCGCGTAGCGGATCGCGTATTTGGCGGCGAATATCACCGGCACCACCGCGCCGGCAACGTGCGCGCTGGGAAACGCGTTGCCATGCGTGCCGGCCTGTTGCGTGAACTTGACCAACGACGCCAGCGGACCTTCAGGAATCGGCAACGTGTGCAGATGCCGCAAAGTGTGCGCCGGTCCCTCGGTAGGGAAGACCAGGTAGATCACGTAACAGGCCACGTAGGACAGCATCGTCGCGGCCATCAGGCCGAAGAACGGGGCTTTGTTCGAGCGGAGGTAGAGGACGCCACCGAGAAACGGCAGGAAGAGGAAATACGAGAGGTAGCCGAACTGCACCATCTCGCTGAAGGTCTGCCGGCGGAACTGCTGCAGCCACACCGTTGGCGGGACGTCAAAGAGCCAGGCTTCCACAGCGAGGATGTGGCGATCCTGCCATTCGCTGACGAACACATCATGGAGCAGAGCGGTTTCGTGAAAGGCGAGCAGCGGGAGCAGCAGCGGATACCATGCGTGCGCGTGCGGCCAGCGCGCGCGGCCCCGGACCAGCACGACGATCACCGCAATCACCACGGCATGGAGGAGCACGAGCGACGGCCACACCGGGACGCGATGTTGGCGCACCAGTACTACGAGCGTCAGCGCTGTGAAGTACGACAGCAGCAGGCGATCGGTGAAGTTGGCGCCGCGCATTTCGAAGGTTAATGCCGGAAGTGCCTCCGGCCCGTGAACACCATCGCAAGGCCGTGCGCATCAGCGGCGGCGATCACTTCCGCGTCCTTGACGGACCCGCCGGGCTGCACGACAGCCGTCGCGCCGGCAGCAGCAACCGCATCAAGCCCGTCGCGAAACGGGAAGAAGGCATCCGACGCAGCCACCGATCCCTTGAGCGCTGGCGCGTCGCTGCCCTTCCACCCGCCGGCCTTGTTCACCGCCACCTTCACTGCGTCGACGCGGCTCATCTGCCCGGCGCCGATCGCCAGCGTCTGCTGCGAGTTCGTGAAGATCACGGTGTTGGATTTCACGTGCGCCATCACCCGCCATGCAAATCGCATCGCCTGCCACTCGCCATCGGTCGGCTGCCGTTTCGTGACCACCTTGATGCCATCAGCCGGCCACGGCAGTTGTGCCTCGGTGACGCGATCGCGGTCCTGCACCAGCATCGCGCCAAGGATCGATCGATACTCCTGTGTCGAGGCCAGCTTGCGGAAGTCAGCAACGACGACGCGGAGGTTGGCCTTGGTGGCGAGAATGGTGCGCGCGGTGTCGTCGACGTTGGGCGCAATCACCGCTTCGATGAACGTCGAGACGATGGCGCGCGCGGTCTCGTCATCGATCGAACGATTCAAGCCGATGATGCCGCCGAAGGCGGCAAGGGAATCCGCTTCACGCGCCCGCACGTAAGCTTCCGCGATCGTGGCGCCGGTGGCGGCGCCGCAGGGATTGGTGTGCTTGATCACGGCGGCAGCAGGCTCGTTGAACTCCAGCACGATGCGCGCCGCCGCGTCCAGGTCGAGGAGGTTGGTAAACGACAGCTCCTTCCCTTGCAAGACCGCGGGCTTGCCTAGACCGGCCGGTGGATCCAACGCGTACCATGCGGCCGGCTGGTGTGGATTTTCTCCGTAGCGCAGATCGCGCAACTTGTGCGCGGTAAGTGACAGCACCCCTGGGCTTGAAGGCGTGACTGCGCCCGGGCCTGAAAACGCATCGCCGTCGACCGAGATCGACGACAACGTCGACGCGATAGCGGTGTCGTACGCGCCGGTGTGCTCGTACGCAGTTTTTGCGAGTTGGAAGCGAAACGCCGTGGTCGGGCCGTCAGCGCGATCGAGCTCCGCTATCACGGCGTCGTAGTCCTTCGGCGAGACGACGATCAACACATCACGAAAATTCTTCGCCGCGGCGCGAACAAGACTTGGCCCGCCAATGTCGATTTGTTCGATCAGATCATCGAATTTGATCCCGGGCTTGGCAGCAGTTTCGACGAATGGGTACAGATTGACGACCACAAGATCCACGAGGCCGATACCGTGTTGTTGCGCGAGCTGCAGGTCTTCAGGGTGATGCCGTCGAGCCAGGATGCCGCCATGGATCTTGGGGTGCAGGGTCTTGACGCGGCCGTCCATCATCTCGGGGAAGCCGGTAACGTCGCTGACGTTGACTACTGGAAGCCCGGCGTCGGCCAGCGCCTTCGCCGTACCTCCGGTGGACACGAGTTCGAACCCACGCAACGCAAGCGCCTGACCGAAGGAAACCAGGCCGGTTTTGTCTGAAACACTGAGAATCGCACGCCGCATCAACCTATGTCCTCACCACGCGAAAGAAATACGAAAACCCATCTTTGCGGATCGGTTTTCGGAATTGACACCAAATGTAACGGCCCAGTATCATCCCCGCAGTCCAGTTCTGCGGACCAGAAGGCCGCAAGTTGCGGCCTTTTTTTGTTGCCCCCAGCTCATCTAGCGATGTGCCGGGGGTAGTTCAGCACGGTGGCTTCTCGCCACCAGTAAGACAGGAAGAGAACGATGCGTATTACAGGCAAGGTCAAGTGGTTCAACAACGCCAAGGGCTACGGTTTCATCGAGCGCGAGGGCGGCAGCGATGTGTTCGTGCACTATTCGGCGATCCAGGGCGCCGGTTTTCGCTCTCTCGAAGAGGGACAGCCGGTGGAGTTTGAGATCGTTGACGGGCCTAAGGGACCTCAGGCCGGCAACGTGACCCGCGCCGCCTAATAACCTCTTGACGACCCGGAGCCAGGCTCCCTCCTGGCTCCGGTTAGCTTCAGTCCCCGCCCTTCTCCGGCTTCACCGTCAGCGACACTTTCCCGTCCTTCAACGCAATCTTGAACGCCACGTTCGTGTTCTCGTCGCCGAACTTGGAAACCTGCGCCTTGACCAGGGCCGCAACGCGCTCGTAAGCAACAGGCGCTTCACCGACCTGCTTCTTCGCCGCGGCGAGCTGTTCGTACAGTTCCTTGACTCTCGAGTCGGCTGCCGCATCATCGCGTCCGAACTTCACGATCTTCTCTGCCTTCTCTGCGTTCTTCTCTGCACTCTCTCGTGCACGCTCGGCGCTGGCCTGCGCCGGTGCTGGTTCGGCCGCGGGCCGCGGCGGCGCCGCTGGCTTTGGCGCCAGCGCAATCCTGCCGATCATCGGGCGGCCCAGCTCTTTCGCCGTCATCTGTTTTTCGACCAGCTCCATGAACTTGTAATAACGGGTCTGCAGCGTTTCAAAGCGGAAGCGATCCGCGGTGTTGCGGATGAACGAGTTGTCGTGTTTCTTGACGAGAGCATGGACGCGGTTTTTCGTCTCGAACGGCGGCCGCGGCAGGCGGCCGGCGAAAAACATGTTGTATTCCGCTTCGAGCCGCCGGATCTCGGCGTCGAGGTGCAGCATCTGTTTGTCGAATTCAGTTTTTTGCGCAGCCATGGCGGGATCAGTCGAGGAGCTGGAACCACAATAACG
>DASVFC010000388.1:0-5228 GCA_036380235.1 Vicinamibacterales bacterium | reverse complement strand
GGCGCCATCCCGGAATCCGAGCCGGCGACCGGTTCGCGGTAATCGCGCGCCGCCACAATGCCGGCGATGTGCGTGCCGTGCCCGTAAAGATCGTCGCCGCGCCCGCGCGGGTCAGTGAAGTCCACGTTGACGATGACGCGGTTGGCCAGCGCCGGATGATTGGCAATGCCGCTGTCGATGATCGCGACGCCAACGCCGCTGCCGTCAACCGGGCCCAGGGCCGCAATCGTGCCCGCCCACGCCTGCTGCGCGCCGGTCACCGCCGTCGTGATCGCCATCTGCGACCGCACCAGCGCGTTGCCGGAGACCGCTTCAACGGTTTCGTCCGCCGCCAGCGACTCGAGCGAGTCCTTCGAGGCACTCACCACCGCGCCCGACGACAACCATTTCTTGATCCGCAACCCATGCCGCTGCACCAGCCGGTCGACGGATTCCGTGGATCCGCTGACAATGACGTCAACATCGGCGGTGGAGGAAGACGTGAGGTGCGCGGCCAGGTCGGCCGACAACCGCGCCCGGCGGCCATTGGCGTCGGCCGCGACCGCGGTAGCGAACAACATCGCCACGGCGGCGACGGTGAGAAACCCTGTCCGACAGCTGGCGGACGCAGACACGGGCGTCTCATGGGTCGGTGTGGGGTATGGCATCAACGTCTCCCGCGTAAGTTCTTGCATTCGTGGCGAGCGGCTAATTGGCGGAGCCGCGCATTTCGTCGACCGAATCCACCAGCACGCGCTGGGATCCGCCGATAGTCCTGATGGTGCGCAGCCGGCCGTCGCGAATCCGGTAGTAAACAGTGCGGCGGGACACGCCGAGAAGCTGGGCAGCCTGCTCGATGCTGACGCTGCGGCCGAGCTGCGGCTGATAGGCGTGCTGGCTATATGTAAGAGCCTGAAGTTCCATGGAAAGTGACGTCCTCCGCTATTCCTAATGGCACGGGTAGTGCCAAGCTCCACTTACTGGTGATGAGTTGGGCTAAGTGATTGCTATGACAGGGGTTGGTGTTTTACGATGCGGTCGATCGACCTCATCGGTTTCGCTGATCGAGAGCTAAACCGTTGCCCCCGGTTAATCGGCAGGCTCTGCCGTCGCAGCATTTGCACACAGATCGCAGAAATTGCGGAGTGTTTGCACTGAAATCAACCGGCCAAGAAGTTGGCCAACTGGACGAAATGTGAACCGACAATCGCGGGCTCTGCTGAGCGTTCTATTGATAGGCGTCATCACCTTCGTGGGGTGGCGCTCCTGTTCGGCGCCCCCAGACGATAGCAACGGCGAAATCAGGATCTCCACGGTACCCACTCGCGGCGGCGTGGTGCGATCGTCGCTGCGCAGCGAGCCGCGCACGTTCAATCGGCTGCTCGACGCCAACTTTCCCGTCGACCTGTTCTCGCTGGTCACCGGCAGCAAGCTCGTTCGTGTGAACCGCGCCACCCGCCAGCTCGAACCCGGGCTGGCCGAAAAATGGAGCGCCAGTCCCGACAATCTCACCTACACCCTGACGCTGCGCGACGGTGTCACCTGGTCGGATGGCACGCCGTTTACCTCCGCCGACGTGGTGTTCACGTTCCAGGCGGTCTACGACCCGAAGGTCAACAGCATCCTCGCCAGCGCACTGAAGGTGAACGGCCAGCCGCTGAAGGTGTCTGCCCCCGATCCGCGCACGGTGGTGGTGACGCTGCCGGCCACCTTCGGTCCCGGCATTGCGATTCTCGACAACCTGCACCTGGTGCCGAAGCACAAGCTCGAGGCCGCGTTTAAGAACGGCACGTTCGCGCAGGCGCTTGCCGTGACCACCCCACCGGCGGAGCTGGCGTTGCTCGGGCCGTTCGTGCTGCGCAGCTACGAGCCGGGGCAGCGCATCGTGTTCGATCGCAACCCGCGCTACTGGAAGAAGGACGCCGCCGGCATCCAGTTGCCGTACGCGGATCAACTGGTGCTCGAGGTCGTCCCCGATCAGAACGCCGAGCTGCTCAGGCTGCAGGCGGGCCAGATCGACATGATGCAGCAGCAGATCCGTCCCGAAGACGTGGCAACGCTGCGGCCGCTCGTCGACCAGGGCAAGGCGCGCGTCATCGAGCTCGGGGTCGGCACCGATCCGGATCTGTTGTTCTTCAACCTGCGCACGCCGTATTGGCAAAAAGATCCGCGGCGCGACTGGATCCTGCGAAAAGAATTCCGCAAGGCGATCTCGCATGCCGTCGATCGCGAGGCCTACGCCAACACGGTGTTCCTCGGCTCCGGCGTCCCGATCTGGGGCCCGATCACGCCCGGCAACAAGGACTGGTTCTCGCCCAACATCCAGCGCTACGCGCATTCGATCGATCGCGCGAAGGAGATTCTCGCCGGCCTTGGCCTCACCAATCGCGATCAGGATGAATGGCTCGAAGACGCCAACAACGCCGAAGCCCGCTTCACGCTGCTGACGTATCGCGGCAACAGCTCGCTCGAGCGCGGCGCCGCGGTGCTGCGTGATGCGCTGCGGCCGGCCGGCATCGCCGTGGACGTGGTGGCGCTCGAGCAGGGCGCGCTGGTGCAGCGCATGGTAAAGGGAGACTTCGAGGCGATCTTCTTCTTCTTCTCCGCCACCAATCTCGATCCGTCGATGAACCTCGACTTCTGGCTCAGCTCGGGATCGGCGCACATCTGGAACATCGGCCAGACCAAGCCGGCAACCGAATGGGAGAAGGAGATCGACGACCTGATGATGCAGGTGACGTCGCAACCCGACCCGGCGGAACGCCGGCGACTCTTCGAACAGGTGCAAAAGATCTTTGCCGAGAATCTGCCGGCGTTGTATTTCGTGGCGCCGCGGCTGCACATGGGCGTCACGGAACGGCTGGGCGGCCTGGAACCGGCGATCCTGCGTCCGCAATTGCTCTGGAACGTCGATCGCATCACCGTCAGGCAGGACGGGGCGCAATAAGCGCCGATGGGACGCTATCTCCTGCAGCGTCTTGGCTTTGCGCTGCTGCTCGTCTTCGTGGTGTCGTCGGCGGCGTTGCTGCTGACGCGCGCTGCACCCGGCGACACCCTCGATCCTCAGGAACGCGCCCGCATCAACCACGAGCTTGGCCTCGATCGGCCGCTTCTCGCACAGTACCTCTCGTGGCTTGGCGGTGCTGCCCGGCTCGACTTCGGTGAGTCAGTTCTTTATTCGCGGCCCGTCAAGGCGTTGCTCGGCGAGCGCGCGCTCAACACCGCGATACTCGCGACCGCGGCCTTGATCCTCGCCACCGCGATCGGCATTCCGCTCGGCATCTATTCCGGTTCACGATCGACCGGCATTGGACCATCGATCGTCCGCGCGCTGTCGGTGCTCGGCCTGTCGGTGCCGCCGCTGATCGGATCGCTGGCGCTGGTGTTCCTGGCGGCGCGCACCGGTTGGTTCCCCGTTGGCGGCATGACCTCGGCGGCCGGCCTCGAGATGTCGTGGTCGAGATATCTCCTCGATCTCGCGCGCCATATTCCCGTGCCCGCGCTCGCGCTCGCCATTCCGCTTGCCGCTTCGCTCGAACGGCTGCAATCGCAGGCGATCGCGGCCGCCTCGCGTGAAACCTTCGTCGCCGCAAGCCGCGCCCGCGGCCTCGAGCGCATGCAGTCGCTGCTGCGCCATGCGTGGCCCGTATCACTGCGGCCTGTGCTGGGTTTGTATGGCGTGATGATTGGCTCGCTCTTCAGCGGCTCGTTCATCGTCGAAGTGGTGACCTCGTGGCCCGGACTTGGCCGGCTGATGTTCGACGCCCTGAAGGCGCGCGACATTTTCCTGGTTGCCGGCTGCGCTGCCACCGGCGCGGTGTTTCTCGCGATCGGCACGCTGATCGCCGATATGCTGCTTGCCTGGACCGATCCGCGCGTCCGCGCCGGAGAGCGCGCATGAATCGGCGCGGCGTGATTTTCATGATCGCGCTGGTTGCGGTCGCAGTCCTGGCCCCGACGCTGGCGCCGTACGATGCCGGGCGGGCGTTCCTCGACTTCCTGCACGCCCCGCCGATGCGGCCGCATCTCGACGGCCTCACGCCGGTGGCGCATCCGGTGGTGCTGGTCGATCGCATGGAGCAGCGCTTCGCCGTCGATCGATCGCGCACGGTGCCGCTCCCGTGGTTCGGCGAATCCGATCTGCCGGTGTTTCTGCTCGGCGCCGATGACTTCGGCCGCGACGTGTTGTCGCGCGTGTTATACGGCGCGCGCACCTCAATTGCCCTCGCGCTGGTTGCCACGCTTGGCGCCGTGTTCATCGGCACGCTCGCCGGCGCATGGGCGGCGTATCGCGGCGGATGGGTGGACGAAACCGTCATGCGCGTCGCCGACTTCGTGTTGGTGCTGCCGGTGATCTATGTGGTGTTGGTGTTGCGCGCGATCTTGCCGCTGGTGCTCTCTGCATCCACGGTGTTCGTGCTCGTCGCCTTGATCTTCATCCTCGTCGGCTGGCCCTTCGTCGCCAAGGGCGTGCGATCGATCGTTGCCGTCGAACGCAATCGTGAATATGTGCAGGCGGCTCGCTCCCTCGGCGCGAGCCATTCGCGGATTGTCTTTCGTCACCTGGTTCCGGCATGTGCCGGTCATCTCATTGTCCAGGCCACGCTGCTGCTGCCCGCGTTCATCCTCGCGGAAGCCACGCTGTCGTTCATCGGGCTGGGCTTTCCCGATCCGGTGGCAAGCTGGGGGACGATGCTGGCCGGTGCGGGCAATTACAACGCCATCGTGCGTTTTCCCTGGACCCTCGCGCCGGCGGTCGCCATTTTTGCGGTCGTCCTCGCCACTAACCTGATCGCGCTCAACACGCGGCGGCGGAAGCTACTGAACCAGCACTGATCACAACGGCGGTGTTGCGACTTCCCCGTGAGCTGACCTGATAAGATCCGGCGCATGCATCGATTCGCCGGCATCTACACACCACTCGCAACACCGTTCGCCGCCGACGGCTCGCTCGATGTGCGCGCGCTGGCGAACAACGTGGAGAAGTACCTGCGTTCGCCGCTCACCGGTCTCGTGGTGCTCGGCTCGAACGGCGAAGCGCCGCAGCTCGAGGAGCACGAGGCCGATCTGGCGATTCAAACCGTGCGTGAGGTGATGCCGAAGCACCGGCCGCTGCTTGCCGGCACCGGCCGCGAGTCGACCGCGGCGACGATCGCCGCCACCGAACGGGCCGCGCGCATGGGCGTGGATGCGGTGCTGGTGCGCACGCCATCGTTTTACAAGGGGCAGATGACGACGGATGCGTTCGT
>DASVFC010000387.1:0-4431 GCA_036380235.1 Vicinamibacterales bacterium | reverse complement strand
CACCTGACGGACCTGCGCGAGTCGCAGGCGATCGCGCGGCTCCGCGTTCACCCCACGAACTGCGACATCGTCTATGCGGCGGTGCTGGGGCAGATCTACAACGAGCATCCGCAGCGGGGTATCTTCAAGTCCACCGATGGCGGCAAGACATGGCGCCGCACGTTGTTCCGCGACGAGAAGACCGGCGGCGTCGATCTGTCGATCGATCCCAAGAATCCCAACATCGTCTTCGCCGCACTCTGGGAGGCGCATCGCACGCCGTGGAGCATGTCGAGCGGCGGACCGGGCAGCGGCCTGTTCAAGTCCACTGACGGCGGCGACTCGTGGACCGAAATCACCAAGAGTCCCGGATTGCCGACCGGACTATGGGGCAAGGTCGGCGTCTCGGTCTCCGGCGCCGACGGCAATCGGGTCTACGCCATCATCGAGAACGAAGCCGCCGGCGGCCTCTATCTGTCCGACGATGCGGGCGCGACGTGGAAGATGGTGAACGACAACCGCAACATGCGCCAGCGGGCGTTCTATTACACGCGCGTCAATGCGGATCCCAAGGACAAGGACACGGTCTACGTCCTCAACGTTCAATTCTTCAAGTCGACCGATGCCGGCAAGACCACGACCACCATCCGCGTGCCGCACGGTGACAATCACGATCTGTGGATCTCGGCCACCGACAACAAGCGCATGGTGCAGGCGAACGACGGCAGCGCCAACGTGACGTGGAATGGCGGCCAGACATGGACCGATCAAGACATCCCGACCGGACAGTTCTACAACGTGTTCACGACCAGGCACGTGCCGTATCACATCTGCGGCGCGCAGCAGGACAACAGCACCGCGTGCGTCGGCAGCCAGGCGAATCCCGGTGCCGGCGAAGGCAGCCTGCCGCCAATCTTCTACGCCGTGGGCGGCGGTGAGAGCGGCTATATCGCTCCGGATCCAAGGGATCTCAACGTCTTCTTTGCCGGCAGCTACGGCGGCTATCTGAGCCGCCTCGATCGTGAGACCGGGCAGCAGCGCGCCATCAACATCTACCCGAACAACCCGATGGGGTATTCGTCGATCGACATCAAGGAACGCTTCCAATGGACGTTCCCGATCGTGTTCTCGCCGGTCGATGCAAAGGTGCTGTATGCCACCTCGCAGCACGTGTGGCGCACCACGAACGAGGGCCAGAGCTGGGAACGCATCAGCCCGAACCTGGCGCGTTCCGATCCCAAGACGATGCAGGCGTCGGGCGGGCCGATTACGAAGGACCAGACCGGCGTGGAAACTTACGCCGTGGTGTTCACGCTGGCGCCGTCGCGCCAGGACATCAACACCATCTGGGCCGGCTCCGATGACGGCTGGGTGCACATCACCCGCGATGGCGGCAAGAACTGGGAGCGCATCACGCCGCCGGATCTGCCGGAGTTTGCGCGCATCAGCCTGATTGAAGCCTCGCCACACCAGAACGGCGTGGCGTATCTTGCGGCCAACCGTTATCAGCAGGGCGATCGCAAACCGTACGTCTACAAGACCGCTGACTTCGGCAAGACCTGGCAGAAGATCGTCACCGGCATTCCCGACACCGACTTCCCGCGCGTCATCCGCGAAGACATCAAGCGCCGCGGCTTGTTGTATGTCGGCACCGAGCATGGCGTCTACGTGTCGTGGAATGACGGGGCCTCGTGGCAGTCGCTGCGTCTCAACCTGCCGGTGACCCCCATCCACGGCATCATCTCGGAAGAGCGCGACCTGGTGATCGGAACGCACGGGCGCGGCTTCTACGTGCTCGACAACGTCGGCGTGCTGCGGCAGGCGACGCCGGAGCTGACCAACAATGCGCTGTTCCTGTTCGAGCCGCTCAACCCGATGCGCGGCCGCGATCGCAACGTCACCTTCGATTACTTCCTCAATAAGGACGCGTCGGAAGTGAAGATCGAGTTCCTCGATGCGCAGGGCAACGTGCTGCGCTCATTCACCGGCGCGCCGAAAACGGAGAAGCCGGCCGGGGCGGAAGACGACAACCCGTTCTTTGGCGGCGGCCCGCCGCGGGTCACCACTGCCCGGGGCATCAACCGCTTCACGTGGGACATGCGCTACGAAGGCGCGGTGGTGTTCCCGGGCATGATCATGTGGGCGGCGCAGCCGCAGCGCGGTCCCGCCGCACCGACAGGCAAGTACACCGTCCGCATCACCGCGAACGGCGAGACCAAATCGCGTGACTTCAACATCGCGATCGATCCGCGCCTGGTGGCCGAAGGCATCAGTGAAGCCGACCTGATGGAGCAGTTCAAGCTGTCGCTGCGCGTGCGCGACAAGGTCACCGAGGCCAACCAGGCGGTCATCGACATCCGCAACGTGCGCGAGCAGATCAACCAGCGGCTGCAGAAGGTGTCGCCGCGGCGCAAGAACGAGATCCAGAAGCTCGCCGACGCGGTGATGGTGCCGCTGACGGCGGTGGAGGAAGAGGCTTACCAGGTCCGCAACCGCAGCGGCCAGGACCCGCTCAACTATCCGATCAAGTTGAACAATAAGATCGCCGCGCTGGCCGGCGTCGTCGAGAGCGCCGACGCCAAGCCGACCGATCAGAGCGTGGAAGTGTTCAACGAGTTGTCGGCACAACTCGATGCGCAGCTGCAGAAAATGCGCGAGACGATCAGCAAGCAGCTGCCGTTGCTCAACGCTGCGCTGAAGCGCGAGAAGCTGGACGCGGTCGATCCAAAGGCCAAACCCGCCCCCGAGAAGAAGTAGGGGCGGGTTTGTCCCGCCGAAGCTTTAGCGTAGGCGGACCCCGCTATACAATGTCTTGATGCGCGTTGCCCGGCGATTCGTGATTAGCGGGCGTGTGCAGGGCGTCGGGTTCCGGTATTTCGCACAGGACGCGGCACGACACGAAGGCCTCCACGGCTACGTCAGGAACAATCCCGACGGCACGGTGGAGGCCGTCGCGGAAGGCGAGTCGGAGTCGCTCGAGCGCTTCGAACGCGCCATTCGCCGGGGCCCATCACGCTCGCGCGTCGAACATGTAATGGTGGATGAAGTTGAACCGGCGATGTCAGGTAGCGGCTTCGATGTTCGGTAATTAACTCTGATCCCTTATCCCTGATCCCTGATCCCTGATTGCATGGACCACTTAAAAGCCAAGATCCGAGAAATTCCTGATTTCCCCAAGCCGGGCATCTTGTTCTACGACATCACCACGCTGCTGTGCGACGCGCAGGGATTTCGCGACACCGTCGACGCGCTCGCGGCGCCGTACATGGGCGAGGACATCGACCAGGTGATTGGCATCGAGAGCCGCGGCTTCATCCTGGGTGCCGCGGTGGTCAATGCCCTTGGTTGTGGCTTCATCCCGGTGCGCAAGCCCGGCAAGCTGCCGGGCGCCACCCATCGCGAGGCCTACAGCCTCGAGTACGGCGACAACGCCCTCGAGATTCACCAGGATGCGTGCACCAACGGCCAGCGAATCGTGATCGTCGATGACGTGCTCGCCACCGGCGGCACCGCGAAAGCCACGCTGGATCTGTCGCGGAAAGCGGGCGGCCAGGTGATCGGGATCGCGTTCCTGATCGAGCTCGACTTCCTGAACGGCCGGTCGAAATTGGCCGGGGAGCCGGTTTATTCTGTACTGCGGTATTGAGTCATGTGCCCGTAGCTCAGTTGGATAGAGCGGCGGTTTCCTAAACCGTAGGTCGCAGGTTCAATTCCTGCCGGGCACACCAACCAGCTGGTCGGCAAAGCGCGAAGGTGGACCACAAGGAATGTTATGAAGCACAGCGAACGTCACCATCTGAAGGATAACGAGCTCGCCATCGCGCTGGGTCAGGCGCAGGGGTGGGCCGACAAGAATTCGAAAACGCTTCTGGCGATCGTCATCGCCGTGGTCGTGATCGCCGGCGGCGTGCTGGCCTTCAGCGCCTGGCGCAGCAGCGCCGATAGCAGCGCGCGTGTGGCGCTCGCCGAAGCGATGGTGATCGAGGAGGCCCGCGTCATGCCGCCGGCGCCGCCGACGGGCACCACCAACGACCCGACCGCGCCCGGCGGTCAGCTGCCTGGTACTTATCCCACTGAGCAGGCCAAGCTCGAAGCCTCGCTGCCGAAATTCCAGGCCGCCGCCGACTCCTACCCGAACAGCGATCCCGGCATCACGGCGCGCTTCCACCTCGCGAAAAACCTCGTCGCGCTCGGGCGCTTTGACGAGGCGATCCCGCATTACGACCAGGTGATCGCCAGCGGCGGCACGCTGATCGCCAAGACGGCGCGCCTCGGCAAGGCCGAAGCGCAGTTGCGCTCCGCGAAGTACGATCCCGCCATCGCCACGCTCAAGGAGTTCGTCGACGGCAAGGATCCGATGCTGCCGGCAGAGGCGCTGTTGATGGAACTGGGCCGCGCTTACAAGCTGGCGGGCAAGACCGAGGACGCGCGCAAGACGTTCACGCAGGTCAC
>DASVFC010000386.1:0-2746 GCA_036380235.1 Vicinamibacterales bacterium | reverse complement strand
GGCGCGCGCTGCGCTCGGCGACGTGCGGATCGCTGAACGCCGGATGCGACTCGGCGGCCGGCGGCGCGGCGACTTCGCGGCGCGGACGGCGGCGGTGATCGTGCACGAGGTTGGTGGCGATGCGATACAGGTAGCGGCGGCGATGGTCGTCACTCTCGAACGCCGCCGTCGAGCGCAGGAAGCGGTAATAGGTTTCCTGCAGCAGATCGTCGGCGAGCCGATCGTCGTTGGTCATGCGCGCCAGATACACGCGAACCGGCCGCGCCGTCAGCTCGTAGAAGGAGCGGAACGCCTCCTCCGTCATCTGGAACGTCCGATCGGCTTCATCGAAGGCGCCGAGGCGTTCCATGTCGGTCAGCGTGAGCTCACGCATGGGGTGAACCTGTATCCGTGGTCGGCCGTGGCGGGAACAGGCCGAGCCGAGACGAAACCATGAACGCCATCAGCGAGGCGATCAGGAAGCCGATACCGAGTGCGAGCAGGATGATGCCGACCACCGTGAACGCGCGCTGCACATCATCGGCGATCGTGCCGGCCGCGACGCGGAAGCCCGCGCCGACGGTGGCGAGCACGATGCCCGCCATCATCGACCAGATGATCGCGCCGACCGGCGCGCTGCTGACGGGTGATTCAGGTTCGGGTCGGATGGGCGCCGCCTCGAGAAACCGCCGCCCCGCGGGGCTCTGGATGTAGGCGAGGAGTTCCTCGTTAGTGCTCATCCGGTCCATCAGCTTGGTGTGGACTTCGGCCTGCACCTGCGACGACTTGATCCAGCGGCGGTGATTGATGATGGCCCGGATCACCCACGTCAGCACGCCGATCATCGCGCCGACGGCAAGGATGCCGGCGAGGCCGCCAAGCAGCACGCCGAGCGCCTCGTATTCGGGATCGAGCGGTTGCCGCGACGCGTAGCGGCCAAAGCCCTCGAAGTAGTACTCGACGTTGCGCGGAATCTCGGGATGAGCCGCGATGAATTGCTGCAGCTGCGGATACGCCGCCATGTAATCAGCCCGGCCCATGAGGGTCGGGTCGCGGCGGAGGATCTCACCCACCGCGTCCGGGTACATCTCGAGGATCTGGCGCAGTTGCTCGCGAGTCTGGCTTGCGTCCTGCACCACGCGCACCGTTTCCGTCGCAGCGGGCGCGGCCAGCGCGGGAGGTGCCGGCGGCTGCTGCGCGTGGGCCGGCTCACTACACGATCCGACCAGCGCGATGAGCGCCGGGAGCAGGAAACGCTGTTTCATACCCATCAATACGGAACGCGGGGCAAAAGGTTATCAGCGGACGATGAACGGACAGAGATTTGCTACGCTGCGTAGGTGCCCGATCGGCGTCCACACATGTCCATGCTCAGGTCCTACACCTGGGCCGATTTCCTGACCATTGCCAACGCGTCGAGCGGGACGATCGCGATCTTCCTGTGTCTCGATTACCTGGCCACCGGCCGCGCCAACTTCCTGTGGGCGGCGTTCATCCTCCTGCCTGCGGCGCTCGTATTCGACGTGCTGGATGGCTACGTCGCGCGGCTCGATCGGAAGCGGCAGTCGGTCATGGGCGGCGACCTGGATTCCCTCGCGGATGTCATCTCGTTCGGCGTGGCGCCGGCAGCCCTTGGCTACACGCTCGGGATGCGCGGCGGTTGGGACGTCTTGATCCTGACCTACTTTGTCGTCTGCGGCGTCAGCCGTCTCGCGCGCTTCAACGTCACGGCCTCGGCACTCGCGGATGAAACCACCGGCAAGGTGAAGTATTTCGAGGGCACGCCGATTCCCACCAGCGTGGTGCTGGTGATCATCCTTGGCATCGCCCAATACACCGGCAACATCGGCGATCAGCTGTGGGGCGGCGTGATCCGCCTCGGTCCCGCCGAACTGCACCCGATGGCCTTGATGTTCGCCGCGAGCGGCAGCGCCATGATCAGCGCGACGCTGCGCATTCCGAAGCCCTAGCTCCGGTACGGGCCCACAGAGATCTCTAGTCAAATCGCCCGACGCGTTTGAGCCCGGTCTTCAACAGTGGCTTACTGAAGTTGATGATTCAGACGCGGCGAGACGCTGCCTCGTCCCGGGCGCGGAGGTGTGGCACGATGCGCTGTGGCTGAAACGAAGCTTTACAACGAGTTTGCCGGGTGGTGGCCGTTGATGTCGGCGCCGGAAGATTACGAAGAAGAAGCGGCGTTCTACTTCAACACGCTGCAGGAAGCGGCAGCTCGGCGGATCGAGTCGATGATCGAGTTGGGCAGCGGCGGCGGCAACAACGCGCTGTTCATGAAGAAGCGCGTCAATCATCTGGTGCTGGTCGATCCGTCCGACGGCATGCTGGCGCACAGTCGCACGTTGAACCCCGAGTGCGAGCACATCGTCGGGGATATGCGTTCGGTGCGCGTCGATCGCCAGTTCGACGCGGTGTTCGTCCACGACGCGGTCATGTATATGACGTCGGAGGCCGATCTCGCCCGCGCGATTGAAACCGCGGCGGCGCATTGCCGGACCGGCGGTGTGGCGCTATTCGCGCCCGACTTCGTGAAGGAGACCTTCAAGCCGACGACCGACTGCGGCGGCCATGATGGCGTCGATCGCGCCATGCGATACCTGGAGTGGACGTGGGACCCGGATCCGGCCGACACGCAAATCATCACCGATTACACCTACATCTTCCGCAATCCGGATGGCAGCGTCCGCACGGCGCACGATCGACACCACGAAGGGTTGTTTGCGCGCGATACCTGGCTGCGTCTGCTGCGTGA
>DASVFC010000385.1:0-5332 GCA_036380235.1 Vicinamibacterales bacterium | reverse complement strand
GGCCAAGCGATGCGATCGCGCTGGCCCTAAGAACCCGCGCGCCGATCATGGTCGACGAGAAAGTGATCGATCACGCCAAGACCGTGGACCTGTCGAACGAAAAGCAAGACAGCGATCGGCTGCAGCAGTGGCTCGAACAGCTGGACCCGGATGACATGGGCAAGTACAAGATGTGAGATGGGAGATGGGAGATGGGAGATTGAAGATTTATTTGAGGATTTATTAGGGCGTTATTCGTCCAATAAATCTGCAATCTCCCATCTCACATCAGCAATCGTCAGTGTTCACCGCAATGTCGGCCGGCCGACATTCACGCTAAGTCCCTTGCATTACGCGGTTTAGCGTAAATCAATATTTCACAGTTTGACTCAGCGGGGGTGGGCTCCTAGAATGCCAAGGAACCGCACACCTGCGAATGATTCTCGCAATCGCCAATCAGAAAGGCGGCGTCGGTAAGACCACGACCGCCATCAACCTTGCCGCGGCCCTCGCCATGCGCGGCAAACCGACGCTGCTGATCGATCTCGATCCGCAGGGCAACAGCAGCATGTCGTACATCGACATCCGCGCCGCGGCGAAGAGCATGTACGACGTCTTCGTCGAGAAGGACGTCCACCTGCAGGACGTGATCGTCCCGGCAACGCAGCCAAATCTCTCGATCGCCCCGGCGCGCATCGCGCTGGCAAAACTCGAGTCGCGGCTGGTCGGCGAGCTCGATGCGCCGTTCAAGTTGAAGGACGAACTGGCCGCACTCAACGGCCAGTTCCACAACATCGTCATCGATTGCCCGCCGGCGCTCGGACTGCTGACCGTCAACGCACTGGTGGCGTCGACGCACCTGCTGATCCCGATTCAATCGTCGTACTTCGCGCTCGAAGGCACTGACGATCTGCTCGAGACCATCGAGAAGGTCCGGCAGCGGCCCAATCCCGAGCTCGAAATCCTCGGCGTCGTCATCACCATGCACGACAAGCGCACCGCGCTCGGCCGCGACATCCAGGAACAGATCCGCAAGGTGTTCGGTGACAAGGTGTTCCGCACCGTGATTAGCAAGAGCGTGCGGCTGGAGGAAAGTCCGGCCTACCGCGAATCCATCTTTACCTTCGCGCCAGATTCCACCGGCGCGGCCGAGTACTACAGCTTGTGTGAGGAGGTCATCGATCGTGCCTAAACGGGGATTGCCTGAAACCCTCCGCATGCGCCACGACGCGCATTACGTGGAGACGCTGGCCGCATCCGCCGGCGCGCCCGTCGGCCGAATGGTCCCGATCGACCAGATCGACCCGAACCCTGATCAACCGCGCCAGGCCATGGGCGACCTCGCGGAGTTGATTGCCTCAGTGACGGAAAAAGGCATCATCGAGCCGTTGGTGGTGCGGCAGCGCGGCGCGCGCTACCAGATCATCGCCGGCGAACGCCGGTATCACGCCGCCTCGCAGGCCGGGCTGCAGGAATTGCCCGTCGTCATTCGCGACGTCGACGACCGCGAGATGCTGGAACTGGCGCTGGTCGAGAACATCCAACGCAAGGACCTGACGCCGTTCGAAGAATCGGAGGCGATGCAGAGCCTGGCGCAGCGCTGCGGATATACGCACGAAGACCTGGCCAGGCGGCTCGGCAAGTCCCGGACGACGATTACGGAGGCGCTGTCGTTGAACGGGATCCCACCGGAAGTACGCAAGGTTTGCCGACTGGCGGGCATCACGAATCGATCGCTGTTATTGCAGGTCGTCCGCCAGGGCGACTCGCAGAAGATGCTGGCGCTCGTCGAGAAGATCGCCAGCCAGGGTGCAACCCGCGAACAGCTTCGCAAGGAAGCCGAAAAGCCCAAAGCCGGACGCCCAAAGGCGTTCGTGTTTGCGTTCAAACCGCCGAGCAAGGCCTTCAACCTGCGGCTCAGTTTCAACAAGAAGAACGCGAGCAAGGACGAAGTGATCGCCGCGCTCGAGAACATCCTCGAAGAACTGAAGCGCGCCAAGTAATCAGCAATTAGCAACGGGCAACTGGCAAGTCTTCATTGCGAGATTCGCAACGTCGTTGTCAGTCGCCAGTTGCGGCTGGCTTTTGGAATTGGCGTGGCGATTCAGACAATCCGTCACCAGAGAAGCGGAGAATTCGAAGCGAATCTCTGTGGTCCTGATTAAATTAGTTAACATAACATGTATTATCAGACTCAAAGCATTTAACCAACAAAAGCCGCGTGTGGAAAACTTGCGGATGGATATGAGGCTTGCCTACCGGTCAGACGACCTAAGCCTGCCAGTCCGTCGTCGACGCGGCATGATTCGGGATGCGGACGCTCCACGAGCGACCGTGCGGTAGCGTTTCCAGCACCGCATCCGAACCGTTGCGGACCTGGATGCCGAACTGAACGTCCGGCGCCGCCGCGTCAGTAATGAGGCGGTTGAAGGGAACGGCCAGTTCAACGATCGACCCGACGCCGATCCATGGGCCATCGATCGGGACCACGCGGACGTCAGCACCACCCACCACCAGGGCCAGCGATGCCGAGCCGGCAGTAATCATTGAGGCCAGCCGCGGCGAGTCGAGGCGCAGGCAGAGGGCTTCACGCGACACGCCGACCCGGACTTCTCGAATCAGCGCCGACTCGGTGACCTCGTGCATCGCGCCGCCCGGCCGCGACAACGAGGGCGACACCGACCCCACCCATTCCAGGTACGAGGTGTCCCGGCCGTCGAGCGTGACCGACAGCAGACCCGAGGGCTCGAGGACGAATGGTCCGGACCCTGTCGAAATGTTCGTCGCAAACAGCTCTTCGGGAATCGCCGCGCCAAGCGCGGCGTAGGCGTTGCGCAGGTGGCGCCGGAACAGGTCATCGAAATCCGCGTCGTGGTCGGAGGAATGGTCGTCGCCGTACCACCAGAACCAGTCGCTGCCTTCAGCGATGAGCATCTCTTCCAGCGCCCGCGCCCGTGAACCGGCGTCGACCTGGTCGGCCCGCGCATCGAACGTGGCCCGTGCCGCCGACAGCTGATCCCACGCCCGGTGATCGTCGCGATGGCCAATCCAGATGTAGAAGTCGCCGTTGATCCAGGAGCCTGGAAAGATCGACTCCAGCAACCGCTCCCCGCCCGCCGACGCGGCCTCGCTCATCGTCACCGTCTGGATGTCGCTGGCGCACTCGAGGGCGCCATACAAGGCGCGCAGGAATGGCCGCCCGCCGCCGGGGTAGTACTCCCACGCGTTTTCGCCGTCGAGGATGACCGGCACCGTGGCGACTTCCCCGCCGGTGGCTTCGCTGAACCGGCGCCCGGCGTCGCGAACGCGACCCACGAAGTCATCGGCCGCGGCTTGCGCGTCCCACGACTTGTAATGGAATCCGATCCGATCCGACAACGCGTGATCGCGAAAGAACGCAATCGGGCCGGACGCGCCAACGCGATACGGCCGATACAACAGCTCCGGGCGCATCGGCTGTTGCAGCGACCGCGCCAGGATGTCCTCGTCCGTGGCAATCCACTGCAATCCGGCGTCCGCCATCAACTGGACTGCCTGGTTCGAGACCGATCCTTCCGAAGGCCACATCCCTTTCGGCCTGGCGCCAAACGCCTCGGCATGAAACGTCAGTGCGCGTTCGATCTGCAGCCGCGCATCCTCGGGTCGCGAGAACCGCACCCGCGGGCGCGACGCCTGCGGATGCGCGTGCAGGTGCGCGTCGGAGTCGCAGAGCAGCGGCAGGATCGGGTGGTAGAACGGCGATGTCGCCAGCTCGACTTGTCCGCGCTCACCGGCATCTTTGTATTCGGGGACGACGCTGGCCAGCAGTTCGAGTTCGACGCCGCGAAGCATTGCCTTGTCGGCTTCGACGAAATCGCGATCCTTTTCGATCAGCGCCACCAGGCGCGGGTCGCCGTACAACAGGTCCGGATCGATCCACGTCAGCTTGTGCCACACCTGCAGGTCGCGCAGGTCGCGTTCGTCGAAGGCGCGCCGTTCCATTCGCCGCCCATGCAGCTCGGCGTAGCGCGGATACGGCCCGATCATCTGGTCGTATGGCGCATGGAAACCGTTGGCCACCATCCAGCGGGCCTCGTCTGGCGTCAGTTCCGCGGCCGGCTTCAAGCCGATGTCGAGGTGCTTATCGCGGGCGCGATTGGCGGCAAACGCCTGCACCTGCGCCACCAGTGAGGGCACGAGGTTGAAGGTGACCTTGATGCCCGGAAATTCGCGCAACAACGCGACCATCCCCCAGTAGTCCTTAATCGCGTGCAGCCGCACCCACGGCAGGATGTGCTCGCCGGTGGCGAGATCCTCGTAGTACGGCTGGTGCATGTGCCACAGAAGCGCGAGTTTGACCATTTAGAGGGGATAATTAAGGGGAATGCGCATCATCGACAGGTATGTGATCCGGGAGGTGATCCCGCCGTTCCTGATCGGCCTGCTCGTGTTCACGTTCGTCCTGATTATCCCCTTCATCATCGATATCGCCGAGCAGATGATCGCGAAGAACGTTCCCGCGGTCACCATCCTGCGGCTGACGGCGACGTTGCTGCCGCAGGCGCTGGCGCTCACCATCCCGATGGCGCTGCTGATCGGCCTCCTGGTCGGCCTCGGCCGCCTGTCGGCGGATCGCGAAGTCGTGGTGATGATGGCGTGCGGCATCAGCCCCTATCGCCTGCTGCAACCGGTGCTCGTCGTCGCGGTCGTCTGCTGGGGCTTGACGTCGTGGGTGATGCTGAAAGCGATGCCCGACGGCAACCAGCGCTATCGCGAGATCACGCAGGAGATCGTGATGGAGCGCGCCGAGGGCGAAGTACGACCGCGCGTGTTCTTCGAGGACTTCCCTAACCTCGTGCTGTATGTGCACGAAGTGCCGCTCGACGGCCAGGGCTGGCTCGATGTGATGGCGGCCGACACGGCGAACGCCGCGACGCCGATCATCTACCTAGCGAAACGCGGCCGCATGGCGATCGACCGACAGGCGCAGACCATTCACATGGTGCTCGAGGACGGCTCGCGTCACACCACCAAGATCGACGATCCGACGGCTTATGAAGTGATGAAGTTCGAGAGCATCACCCTGGCGCTGGATCCGGCCACGGTGTTTCCACGCACTGGTCCGGCGCGCGGCGAGCGCGAGATGTCGCTTGAAGACCTCGCCCTCCGCGTCGAGGAGCTGAAGCGGCTTGGCCAGTCACCTCACAACCCGATCATGGAGATGCACAAGAAGTTCTCCGTGCCGGTGGCCTGCTTCGTGTTCGCGCTGCTCGGCGTCGCGCTGGGCGCGAGCCACCGCAAGGACGGCAAGCTGGCAGCATTCGTCCTTGGCATCGGCGTGATCTTCACCTACTACGTGATCATGTTTACGGCC
>DASVFC010000384.1:0-2125 GCA_036380235.1 Vicinamibacterales bacterium | reverse complement strand
ACGGAGCGGAAGGCGTCGCTGACGCCGACGCGGGTGCCGATGTTTTCGGTGCCGGCGCGATCCTGCTGCCACACCACGTAGAGCGTGCTGCCCGTGCGCCACTCCCATCGCAACACCACGTTGCTGCGAAACGATAGCGTGTTGAAATCGCGATTGCGCAACGTGAACGACGTTCCGCCGGCGTCGACGACCTGGCTGCCGTCGGGATTCACCGTCAGTCCCGTCCCACCGGCGCCGTAAAGCAGCCGCTCGCGGCTGCCGGGTTCGAGCAGCTCGCCGTAATCGTAGTAACGCCCTGAGGCCGCGAAGGGCTCGGCGTAAATATCGAGGTTCACGTCCGGCTTCAACGTCAGCCCGAGACGGTACTCCATGGACATCGTGCTGCGCTCGATGAACGAGAACACATAACGGTTGCCGTAGGTGACCGGCCGGCCGCCGCTGAGGGTGCTGATGTATTGTTGCGGCTCGGTGGTGCGGTCGTAGAACGGCGTCACGGAGAACGACCATCGCGGTCCCGGACGCATCGATAAGGTGGCGTTGGTGTTCAACACCTTCGCACCATCGTCGTTCTGTCGCAGCTGCAGATATCCAGTGACGCGCGTCCGCGAAGCGGCGCGGTTGCCGAAGCTCAGCGCCGTGGTCCATCCAGGGCCGCGCGCCATCAGCGGACCGCCGCGCGTCAGCGAGACGCTGGTCTGCGGCAGGTCGCGGGAGACGAAGAGCTGCGTGGTCCAGAAGTTCAACCACGTGGCGTTGAAGCCGCCACGCAGGCGGCCGCTCTGCATCAAGCCTCGCAAGGTGGTATCAGTCTGGGCGTCAACCTGGAAGTAATAGTTGCGAAAGACCTTGCCCGGCTGCGTCTCGCGCCAGCGGAGGTTGGCGTTGGTCATCCAGCCGTCGGCGCCGTTCAACTGCGCGATGTCGTTGACCTCGAAGTTTTCTGAATCAATCTTCGTGTTGGCGCCCCACAGCCAGTGCCGGCCGCTGACCTTATCGAAATTGAGCTGGACGGACCAGCCCGACAACGATGTCAGCGTCGGATCGATCGGGTAATAGTCGCGATCGGGACGCTGCGCGTAATGCGAGCTCGAACGCTGCACGCGCTCCACTGCCCTCTCGCTGCCGTTCAGGAACGACCCGCCGCCCGCGGCGCGCAGCTCGTAGGCGCCGCCGTTGAAACGCAGCAGCGTGTTGCCGGCCACTGCCAGCGCATTGCGGGTATAGAGATCGGCGAGCGGGCTGCCTTCGTCCATGTCTCGATGCATGTAATTGACGATGAAGCCCGCCGTCGACTGGTTGGCGCCGAACTCCTGCAGCATGCGGCCAACGAAGTGGTAGGCATGCGGCGCCACGTCAACATCACGGCGATCGGCCGAGCCGATACTGGCAACGCGCGCGTCCTCGTCATCCGTCACCGCTGTGAGAAATCCGATCGAGGTCTTGGATTGCAGCCGCCCCGTCAACTTGGCGGCGGCGATAATCGAGTTGGCATCCGGGTAATCGACGTAGTCCGCCGCCGCCGGACCGATCGGCCGCGCGCCGATGCGGCGCGAGTAGTAAAAGTTCGGGTGGCCGATGTTGAACAACTGCGCGCCCTCGAGAAAGAACGGTCTCTTCTCGGGGAATCGCGTTTCGAAAGCCGTGAGATTGACTTCTGCGGGATCGGCTTCGACCTGGCCGAAGTCGGGATTGATCGCCGTCTCGAGGGTCAGGTTCGGCCCGAGTCCCATCTTGATGTCGGCGCCGACCCGCCCATCGAGGTTGCGGCCGTCATCAAAGGGGTTGGCGAAATCGCGGTCGCCGTTCACGGTTGAACCGCCGGCGATGTACGGCAGCGCCTCGATGCGGCGTGGTGGAACGATGCCCGAAAGGCCGGACACGTCGCCGAAGCGAGAGGACCATGCGCGAACGGTGCGCGGAATCAGGATCCAGTAATCGGCTTCATCCAGCGTCGGCCGAAAACGATAGATGTTGAGACCCCAAGTCAGATCGGAACGGGGATTGAAGCGCAATTGCGAAAACGGAATCCAGAGTTCAGCGGTCCACTGATCGCCGGAGACGCTGGTTTCCGCGCGCCACACCGGATCGAAGCCGGCATCAAAAGAATCTTCCTGGTCGCTCGAGT
>DASVFC010000383.1:0-10027 GCA_036380235.1 Vicinamibacterales bacterium | reverse complement strand
GTCCCGAAGCCAGAAGCCCGCAGCCCGGAGCCCGAGTCGACGTCCAGCCGCTGTCGGTGATGCGCAAGAAGATCGCCGAGCACATGGTGCTCAGCAAGCGCACCTCGGCGCATGTCTACTCGGTCTTCGAAGTGAATTATTCGAAGGTCGATCAAGTCCGCAAGGCGAAGAAGGACGAATACGAGCGCGTTGGCGCGAAGCTGACCTACACGTCGTTCATCGCCAAGGTGATCGTCGACTGCCTGCGGCGCCACCGCACCATCAACGCGTCGATCGACGGCGACAACGTCGTCTATCACAACGAGATCAATCTCGGCATCGCGGTCGCGCTCGAAAATGGGCTGATCGTTCCGGTGGTGAAGGGCGCCGGCGAGAAGAACACGCTCGGCCTGTCGCGCGCCATCCAGGACGTTGCCGATCGCGCCCGCGCCAAGAAGCTCAATCCGGAGGAAGTGCACGGCGGCACGTTCACGATCACCAACCCGGGGAACTTCGGCGCGCAGTTCGGCCTGCCGGTCATCAATCAGCCGCAGGTCGCCATCCTCGGCGTCGGCACGATCGAGAAGCGGCCGGTGGTGATCGACGACATGATCGGCATTCGCCTGATGGGGTACTTGACGCTGGGCTACGACCACCGGCTGATCGACGGCGCCGTTGCCGACCAGTTCATGGCCGACGTCAAGAAAGGCATCGAGAACTTCGACCCCTCGCAGGTGTGATGCCCATCGACTCGCCGCCCTTCTCGCGCGGCGAAGAGCGCGGCTCGCTCGGAGCCGCCCGTCCGCTCGCGGTGCGGCGGCTCGGACTCGTTCCCTACGCGGACGGGCTCGAACTGCAGCGAGCGCTCGTCGACGATCGCAAGGCCGATCGCATTCCCGACACGCTTCTTCTTCTCCAGCATCCGCACGTGGTCACCGTCGGCGTCAAGAAAGGCGGCCGCTCGCACATCATCGCCACGCCGCAGCAGCTCGAAGAACGCGGCGTTGACGTTTTCGAGACCGGACGCGGCGGCGACGTCACGTATCACGGCCCCGGGCAGATCGTCGGCTATCCGATCATCGATTTGAATCCGGATCGCCGCGACGTGCATCGTTACGTGCGCGACCTGGAGGAAGTGATGATCCGCGTGTGTGCCGATTACGGTGTGATCGCCGGCCGCAGCAAGGGCTTCAGCGGCGCCTGGGTCCGTTCGACTCGCTCACCCCGCGATGGCGCTCAGGGTGACCCCGAGCCGGCCGAACGGTCGCGGCATCTGGCGGAAGCAAAGATCGGCGCCATCGGCGTCCGCATCTCGCGGTGGATCACCAGCCACGGGTTTGCGTTCAACGTCACGACCGACGTCGAGTTCTTCAACTTGATCGTGCCGTGTGGAATATCCGATCGCGGTGTGACGTCGCTGTCGCAGGAGCTGGGTCGTCCGGTGGCGATCGACGAAGTCGAGGAACGCTTCATCGGCCAATTTGCATCGGTGTTCGAGCGGAACGTCACGCCCGCATCGTTGTCTCGAACCTGACCCGATCGCGCGTCGACAGCGACGGCGTCACCAGCGACGCGATCCCCGCCGGGCTGAGCGTCACCGGCATCATCGCCGAGCGGCCGGGCACCCCCTCATCCCTCGTCACGGCCACCAGCGCCGCATGCACGCGCGGTCCGCGCGTCAACGCGGTGCGAGTGAGCCGGGCCGCGGCGCTGCCAAGCGCGTAAGGTCCCGGCGGCCACAGCCTGGCAATACGCGCATCGAGCCGTCCCAGCTGCGCGGCGCTGAGCACGTTGGTGGCGCAGCGTCCGCCGATCGACGCTTCGTCCCATGGCACGATGATGTTGTGCGGCGGGCGGCCAAGCACTGACAACGAAATGTCCGACGGCGCAGCTTGTGCTTCGGCGGCGGTGATCGCGATCACCGCGGATCGCAGCGCCTCGGGGGCAGACCCCAGCACCCGTAGCCGCGATAACCCGACTTCATTGACGGCCCTCTCGATGATTGATGACTGTTTCGCCCCGGCGCACACGAAAAACGCCGCCTGGTTGAGGCCGGCGGCGCGCCTCAGCATGTCCAGCCCCGCGTCGTCTGCCCATTCCGCGATCGGTTGCGAGGCGCGATCGGCGATCACCACTGCTTTCGCGCCAACGACCGCCGCCAGGTCGTTCGTGCCGATTAATGACGTGTGATAGCCGTCCACTGGACCAGACTGTGCGACGTCGAGCGCTTTGCCGGCGGCAACATTGCCGAGATCGTCGACGATGACGATGCGCGAGACGAGATCGAGCGCGGCAAGCTCCCGTGCCAACGCGCCGCCAATGTCACCTGCGCCGAGAATCGCAACCGTCGCCACGCGGATATTCTATAAGGGCTTGAGGGCTTGAGGGCTTGGGGCTTGGGGCTTGGGGCTTGAAGGTCTGAAGGCCTGATGGCCTGATGGCCTGATGGCCTGATGACCTGATGGCCTGATGGCCTGATGGCCTGATGGCCTGATGGCCTGATGGCCTGATGACCTGATGGCCTGAGGTATTTATGTCACACGTAGTCTTGATTACTGGCGGCACACGAGGAATCGGCCGCGCCCTGGCAGAAGCACTACTGCGTGCCGGCGACAAGGTTGCTGTCACAGGCACGAGCGGAGACGGTGTCGTCAAGGCTGAGCGCGAGCTCGCCCAATACGGTGACGTGGCCGCCATCGTGTGCGACGTGCGCGAGGTCTCATCCGCCGAGCTCGCCGTCCGAACCGCGGTGGCCAGGTTTGGCGGTCTTGACGTGCTGATCAACAACGCCGGCGTCGGCGTCGGCGTTCCGATCGCCGAGATGCCGTACGACGAGTGGAATCGCATTATCGGCACGAACCTCACGGGCATCTTCAACTGCTGCAAGGCTGCGATCCCGCATTTGCGGCAGCGCGGTGGCGGCTCGATCGTGAACGTCTCGAGCCTCGCATCGACGAATCCATTCGCCGGCGGAGCGGCGTATTGCGCCTCGAAGGCGGCCGTCAACGCGTTCAGCGAAGCGCTGATGCAGGAGCTGCGTTACGACAACATCCGCGTGAGCTATGTGCTGCCCGGATCCGTGGCGACAGGATTCTCCGGCCGTGAGCCTGAATCAGGATCCGATTGGAAGCTGCTTCCCGAGGACGTCGCGCAGGCGATTGTGGATGTGTTGAATCACCCGGCGAGAAGCTTGCCGAGCCGGGTCGAAATTCGTCCGTCGCGACCTAAGAAATCGTAGGCAGCCACTTCGTTAAATCGACGTTGGCTCCGGTCACCATGGCGACGACGCGTTGACCTGGCGCCGCTGCCTTTCCGGCGAGGATTGCCGCGGTCGCGACCGCTCCGGCACCTTCCACGATCAGCCGCTCTTCGGATGCCAGCCCCTTCATCGCGCGTCGCAGCTCGTCTTCGCTGATCGTCACCACGCGGTCCGCCAGCCGCTGCACCAGCGGGAACGTCATCGCATCACGTTCGAGATTGCCGACCAGGCCGTCGGCGAGCGATGGACGCGGTGTGATCTCGGTAATGCGTCCGGCTTGCAGGCTGTGCGCGAACGGCGAGGAGGCCTCGACCTCCACGCCGACGATCGTGACGTGCGGCGTCACGGCCCTCAACGCCAGCCCCATGCCGCTGGCGAGCCCGCCGCCGCCAAGCGGAATCACCGCCACATCGAACAGCGGCATCGCCTCGACCACCTCGAGCGCCACGGTGCCGGCCCCGGCAATGACATCCGCGTGGTTGTAGGGCGACACGTAGATACCGCCTTCGCGGTCGGCGAACGCACGTGCCTGCTGCTCCGCGGCGTCGTAATCGGCGCACTCTGAATTGAGGATCGCGCCATGGCGCCGAATCGCATTCTGCTTGGCATCCGGCGCGTTCTTCGGCGTGAAGACGACGCATCGGAGGCCGAGCTGTTCGGCAGCCAGCGCCATCGCACGGCCGTGATTGCCTGCCGATGCTGTGACGATCGTTGGCGGCTGGCGATCGAGAAGTTCGCGCAGCTTGAGCGCTGCATTTAAGGCGCCCCGGATCTTGAACGAGCCTGTGAGGTTGGCCGCTTCGTTCTTGATGTAGACGCCGGCATTCGCGTTCGACGACAGCCAGGGCGACGGGTGTAGCGGCGTTCGCAACACCCGACCGCGCAGCCGGCGCCGGGCCTCGTAGACGTCGAGAACCGTCGGCAGCATGGTTTGCTTGTTATCCTAGTTCAATGATTCTCGAAAGTGCGGCGGTTGGACCGTTCTTCAAGAACGGCTACGTGGTGGGATGCGAACGGACGCGCGAGGCGGTCTTCATCGATCCCGGGGACGAGGTCGATCAGCTGCTCGATTTCATCCGCAGGGAGGACCTGAACGTCACGCACATCCTTCTCACCCACGCGCATGTCGATCATGTGTCCGGTGTTGCCGAGGCCAAGCGCGCGCTGGGCGCGCCAATCTACCTCCACAAGGACGACCTGTTCCTGTATCAGAACGCGGTGCGCACGGGGATGATGTTCGGCCTGACCGTGGAAGAGCCGCCGCCAGTGGACGTGTTCTACGACGCCTCGACCCCTCGGCAAAGTCGTCCCGAGCAAAGTCGAGGGACGACGAGCTCAGGGTCGCTGACGTTCGGGGATTACGAGGTGCGGGTGGTCCACACGCCGGGTCACTGCCCCGGCGGCGTGTGCCTGGCGCTGCGGCAGACCGGTAGCGGGGTCGCGCCACATCTGTTCGTCGGGGACACGCTGTTTGCGGGTTCGATCGGACGCACCGATCTGCCCGGCGGTGATTACGAGACACTCCTGACATCGATCACCGAGGTGTTGTTCACGTTCCCGGATGACTCGGTCGTGTATTCAGGACACGGCCCCGAGACGACGATCGGCCGCGAGCGCGCGACCAACCCGTTCGTTCTCGAATACCTGGCTACGAAGTCGCGTTAACGTTCTGGCTGTCGCTGTCGGAGTTTGCCGCTGCGTTGACAACGAAGTGGACGCGCCCGATCGTCAGCTTGTCGCCGTCGTTCAGGATCATCCTGTCCACTTTGCGGCCGTTGACGAAGGTGCCGTTGGTGCTGCCGAGATCCTGGATCTCGAGCGCGCCGGTGCCATTTGACGTCAGCCGGCAATGGACGCGCGACACCAGCGCCGCGTCGACAACGAAGTCGGCGCGCGGCGCGCGGCCCACGGTCTTCAAGGTGTTTGGCAACATCCGGAACGTCAATCCGGCATCCTCAGGGTCGACTGCTTGCAGGATCCACATGCGTGATCGCGACACAGTATAGCTGGATGTAGTACAAAACGGCGACGTGAGCGGCCACTACACGGCCCGCATTCTGATCTACACCCATCGGTGGCTTGGCATTGCCATCGGCCTGATCTTCATCGTCTGGTTTCTTTCGGGCATCGTGATGATGTATGCGCGCCTGCCGGCGCTCGAGCGGGCCGAACGGCTGGCGCGCGCGCTCGCGATCGCACCGGCGAGCATCCGTGTCGATCCGCCGATGTTGGATGGCGAGATCACGTCGTTGTCCATCCGCTCGCTGGAGGGGCGGCCGGTATATCGGATCACGGCCAACGGCGTCGATCATGTCGCCTTCGCGGATTCGGGCGGCGCGGTGCCTGACGTCGATCGCGATCAGGCGCTCCGCATCGCCCGCGCATTCGCCGGCGTTGGCGAAGTGCGTTACGACGCCAGGCTGACCGACGCCGATCAATGGACGTTCGACGTGCGCCGGCAGATGCCGCTGCATCGGATCGCCGTGGAAGATGGCAACGGCACGCGATTGTATGTGGCCGAGCACGGTGGCGAGGTGGTGGCGAGAACCACCGCGTCCGGGCGGCGGTGGGGATGGCTCGGCGCCGTGCTGCACTGGTTGTACTTCGCGCCGCTGCGCCGCCATGCCACTCTTTGGTCCAACACTGTCATCGCGCTCTCGCTTGCCGGCACCGTGCTCTGCGCTGTCGGCGTCATGTGGGGGCTATGGCGCTTCGCGCCGCTGCGCGGCTACCGGCTTCGCGATCGCCGTCAATGGACGCCGTACGCGTTCGCCATGCGATGGCATCACTATCTCGGGCTGATCTTCGGATTGACGACGCTGACGTCGGTCTTCAGCGGCCTGTTATCGATGGACCCGTGGAGCTGGAGCCCGGGTACCTCGGCCACGCGCGAGCAGCGCGTCCGTCTGGCGGGCGGGTCGCTGTCGACGGCCGATCTGTCTGCCGAACGCATCCGTCAGGTTGTCGAGGCGTTTCGGCCGCGAATGGCGAAGGAGATCGAGATTGTCCGTTTCCGCGGCCGGTACTACGCCAGCGCCGCCGAAGGCATCGTGTCGTTCGACGAGCCTCATCTCGGGGCGCAGGAACAGTTACCGCCGGATCTCGTTATTGGTGCCGCGCGTGTGGTGATGCCGGAGTGGCACGTCGAGGGCATGCATTGGATGGAGGAGTATGACTCGTACTACTACGACCGTCACGGCAGCAAGTCGCTGCCGGTGTTGCGCGTGAAGTATGGCGATCCACAACAAACCTGGCTGTATATCGATGCGCGCCAGGGCACGATCGCGAGAAAGGAAGAGCGATTGAGCCGGCTGAATCGCTGGCTCTATCACGGTTTTCACAGCTTTGATTTTCCGTGGCTGTATTACCGCCGCCCGCTGTGGGATATTGCGGTGTTGGTCTTCACCGCCGGCGGTGTGACGCTCTCGGCGTTGACCCTGCGCGTTGGATGGCGGCGGGTGAAGCGAAGTCTTCGGCGTCTTATTCCTTCGCCGCCGGGCGCATCCTGAAGGGGTAGTACTGCGTCACCTGGCCCGACGTCAGGATCAAGAAGAAGTACGCTTTGTCGCCGCCTTCCGGTTGCTCGATTGCGCGATGCAATTCGGCCACCCGCCTGGGGTCTTCGAGATCGGCGACGCGCGCCGCCACGGCGGTGACGCCGACGGGCCGCACGGCGATGCGCAGCAGCCTTCGTTCGGCCTTTTCATCGGAGAACAGTTTTTCGGAAGCCGCCATCACCCCGACCGGTTGCCAGCCGGTTCTCGCACAGCGGATGAAACGGATCGAATCGACCGTCGGGATGTCCTTGATCGCCCCATGCGTGATGCGGAGCACGCCCGAGCCGAGGAACTCGGCGTAGGTCTTCAGCTGGATCTGCTCGGTCTCGGTAAAAAGAACGATGCCGCTGTCCTGCGTCGCCGCTGGCGCTGCAAACGCCAACACGATGGTGGCGACGAGCAGTGCTCTAATTGCCCTTCGGCTTGCCATAGTTGGGCCTGTAGGTCTTGTGGCATGACGTGCACGACTCGAGCAGCTTTTCGCCGACAAACACGATGCCGTCGACGTCGCGCTTTTTGGCGGCGGTGAGCGCGTCGGCAGCCGCGTCGAGCATCATGCGCGAATCCGTCATCCACTGCTTCTGGTCGCGGGCGCGGCCCGGCATCATCAGCAGGTTGGCCGACTCGGCGAGCATCAAGGCCTGGCCCTCGAGCGCGCCCCACTCGGTGTCGGTCTTGGGCGTGCGCGATTCGATGTAAAACAGCGCGTCCGATGCCGGGTAGATGATCCGCACCATCAGCTCGCTCATGGTGCCGACGTTGCGGGTGGGCGGCGTCGCCGGTCCGGCCTGCGCGAGGGCGGCGACGAGAGCGGCCGCGAGAGCGAAAGACCTCATGCGCCGGGAGTCTACTTGGATCTAGGCTAATATCCCAACCCACGGAGGCCTGTTGATGAAGCGGCATGCGCTCTTCCTCGTTGCGGTGTTGGCATCGGCGGTGATTCCGGCGGCGGCCCAGGCGCCCGCGCCAGCGATGCCCGCCGCGGACACGAAGCCAAACGATTACGCCGATGAGGCGTCATGGCTGTGCCGCCCCGGACGCACGGGTGATGCCTGCGACGTCGATCTGACCACCACGGTGATTGCCGCCGATGGGACGATGACGAAGGAAACCTTCGCCGCTAATCCCAAAGCGCCGATCGATTGTTTCTATGTCTATCCGACGGTGTCGACCGACACCGGCATGAACAGCGACATGACCGCCGACCCGGCGGAGAAGAATGTCATCCACCAGCAGTTCGCTCGCTTCGCATCGAAGTGCCGCACCTTTGCGCCGATGTACCGCCAGGTGACGCTGGCCGGGTTGCGCCAGCGTCTTGCCGGTGGCACGGTCAGCTTCGACAATGGCGTGCATTACACGGACGTGCGCGACGCGTGGCGCTCTTACCTGCAGCGCGACAACCAGGGCCGCGGCTTTATCCTGATCGGCCACTCCCAGGGCGCCTATATCCTGACCGAGTTGTTGCGGCAGGAGATCGACGGCAAGCCGATCCAGAAACAACTGGTTGCCGCCTACATCCTTGGCGCGACGTTTCCGGTCGCGAAAGGGCAGGACACCGGCGGCGCGCTCAAGAGCATTCCGCTGTGCCGTAAGCCCGAACAGGTCGGATGCGTGATCAACTTCTCCGCATTTCGCTCCACGGTTCCGCCGCCGGCCAATACGCTGTTCGGAAAGGCCGCCGACGCCGCGCAGTCGGCCTCGTGCACTCACCCGGCGGGCCTGGGTACCGGAAGCGCCACGCTGCACTCGTATTTGTTCGCGACCGGTCGCACGATCGCGATGGCCGGCGCCAACACGACCTGGGTGCAAGGCAAGACGGTTGACACCCCGTTCGTGAGCGTGCCCGGCTTGTTGAGCGCCAGGTGCGCCACCAACGAGCACGCCACGTATCTCGAGATCACCGTCAACGCCGATCCCGCCGATCCGCGCACGGACGACATCGGCGGCGATCTTGGTTTGCCCGGCAAGCCGGTACCGATGTGGGGGCTGCACCTCGTCGACGTGAACCTGGTGATGGGCGATCTGCTCAGGCTGGCTGAAAGTCAGACCAAGGTGTACCTGAAGCGGTGAGCACGCGAAACTGGATCGCCGTCGGGTTGACGATCGTGTCGCTGGTGCTGCTCGTGCCCGGCCTGCAGAGCGACGCGCTGACGATCACCGCATCGATGCCGCTGTTGAAGAAGCCGCTCTACGAGGAAACGCAGAGCATCATGCGGGCGGCGCGGCGGCTCTACGACTCGAAGAACTATTTCGTCGCCGGCCTGGTGGTGTTCTTCAGCATCGTGGTGCCGTTCATCAAGGTGGCGCTCCTGGCCGTGGTGCTGTTTGCGAAATCACAGCACACACGTTACCGGACCTACCTGTTCACCCGATCGATCAGCAAGTGGGCGATGGCCGACGTGTTCGCGGTGGGCGTCTTCATCGCGTTCATGGCCGGCAACGCGCTCGACAACCTCGATGCGAAGCTGCATCCAGGCTATTACTACTTCGTCGCCTATTGCCTGGTTTCGAACATCGCGTTCCAGTTCCTGCACGTGCCGAAGCCGGATTAGGGCTTCGGCTGGTAGTACTGCTTATACATCCCGCGCCTGAACAGCCAGCCGCCGAGGGGCCCGCCCCACTGCAGCACGTAGTGCATGAAGCCGAGGTCCATCAGCTCAATCAGATTGCCATCGCAATCGCGGGCAAAGAAGAACGTGTGGCCGCGTGGCGACTTCTCCGGCGTCGAGACGATCTCCACGCCCTTGCTCACCAGGTAGTCGTGCCACTTCTGCGTGTTGCGCACGTTGAGCGAGAAGTGGGTGAGGCCAACGCGGTTCCACGGTCCCTGCACCATCGGCTGCTGCGGCTGGAATTCGAAGATTTCGAGGACCGCGCCACCGGGCACGCGAATCCAGCCGATCTTGCACGCCGGCATTGGAGCATCGACGCCGAAAAACGCGCGCACGCGCTCCGGCGGCGTGTCGGCCACGCCGACGAGAGGGCAGCCGAAAACTTCCCAGTAAAAGCGAACGAACTCGTTGAAGTTCCGGACGGTGATGCCGACGTGACTGAAGGACCGTGCTTTCATACAGGAGATAAGGACGTAAGAAGAGCATATACAGGAGGCGAGGAGATAAGGCGATCAAAAATGTGTTTCTCCTGACCTTCCATTCTCCTGTCCTTTTGCTTCCCTCCTCGCCTCGTGTTAATGGCTGCGGCCGAGCAGCACCCCGAACTGCCACATGAAGAT
>DASVFC010000382.1:0-2535 GCA_036380235.1 Vicinamibacterales bacterium | reverse complement strand
CGATCCATCGTGATCAGATTCTGCTGGAACGCCGCCTGCCGCATCGCCTCGAACATATCGAGATCGTTGTTGCTCGCGGCGCCGTCGGTGCCGAGACCGACGTTAACCCCCGCCTTTCGATAGCCCATCACCGGCGCGGTGCCGCTCGACAGCTTCATGTTGCTCTCGGGGTTGTTCGAGACGCCAACGTTACGCTGCTTGAGCAGCGCGATCTCTTCGTCGTTGATCCACACCGCGTGCGCGCCGATGGTGATCGGCGCCCAGAACTTGAGACTGTCGAGGATCGCGACCGGCCGCATCTGGTGGCGTTCCTGCGACATGCCGGTTTCGGCCGCAGTCTCGGCGAGGTGAATCTGAATCGGCATGCTCAAACGCTTTGCCAGTTCGCTGACCGCCATCAGCGTCTTCGCGTCCAGCGTGTACACGGCATGCGGGGCGATCGACGGCGTGATCAGCTCGTCGCCGGCAAACTCTTTCGCGAACGTTTCCGTTCGTTTCAAGGCGTCGGCCGGGGTCTTGGCGTCGGCAACCGG
This sequence comes from Vicinamibacterales bacterium, assembly GCA_036380235.1. Classification (GTDB taxonomy): domain Bacteria; phylum Acidobacteriota; class Vicinamibacteria; order Vicinamibacterales; family UBA2999; genus 12-FULL-67-14b. The sequence goes on along the minus strand of DASVFC010000382.1, from coordinate 2,002 downwards.
GAACTCGATCACGGTCTGGCCAAGCACGCCGCGCAGCCCTGCAGCCTTCGTCACCCGCGCGACTTCCTCCTCGAAGTAATACATGTCCGCGAACGTCGTGGTCCCGGACTGGATCATTTCGAGCGCGGCGAGCCGCGTGCCGATGCGGACGAACTCGGGAGACACCGTTTTCGCTTCCGCCGGGAAGATGTACTTCTGCAGCCAGTCCATCAACGCCAGGTCGTTGCCGAGCCCGCGATACATCACCATCGCCGCGTGCGTGTGCGTGTTGATCAGACCGGGCATCACCACCTTGCCGGACGCGTCGATGGTGTCGGCGGCCTTGTATCTCGCTGTGATGTTGGACGGGGTATCGATCGCGACGATGATGTTGCCGGCGATCGCGATCGAGCCGGGATTGAGAATACGGCGAGTGCCATCGACCGTAACGACAATGCCGTTGGCGATCACCAGTGCGGCCGGCGCCGGTTGGCGCATGGCGGCGGTCTGCCATGCGATCGGTGATGCGATCAACGCGGCAACGGCCGCCAGCAGGCGAATACGCATGGCCCGAAATTGTATGTGAATCCGGAAGTTCCCGTGTAAGCTCTCTGCACCGTGCTGCAACTCGTGACGCATCCGCTGGTGCACGAATGCCTGGCCGAATTGCGCGACGCGCGCACTGCCCCCGAACGGTTTCGCGCTCTGACCAACCGCATCAGCGTATTGCTTGGCGCCGAGGCGCTGCGCGACGTGCCGACCATCGAGGACACTGTGCAGACTCCGCTCGGACCGTCGCCGTGCCGGCGATTGGCCGCCGACGTGGTGATGGCGCCGGTGTTACGCGCCGGCCTCGGCATGTTGCCGGGGATGCTGGAGCTCGTACCGAACGCGCGCGTCGGGCACCTGGGGCTGCAGCGCGATGAACGCACCGCGGTGGCATCGCAGTATTACGCGAAACTCCCGAGAGACATCGAGAACAGCTACGTGCTGCTGATCGATCCGATGCTGGCCACCGGCGGCAGCGCCGTCGCCGCGCTCGACATGCTGGTAAAGGCCGGCGCCAGGCACCTGCGGTTGGTCTGCATCGTTGCGGCCCCGGAGGGCGTGGCGGCCGTTGAGACCGCGTATCCGAACGTGCCAATCTTCACGCCCGTCGTCGATCGCGAGTTGAACGCGCACAAATTCATCGTCCCCGGCCTCGGAGATTTTGGCGATCGCCTGTTTGGCACCCTCTAGAGGTGCCGGGTTTAGTGTTATGATGCTTGTTCGGGCGCGCGTAGCTCAGCTGGTTAGAGCGCACGCTTCACACGCGTGAGGTCGTTGGTTCGAATCCATCCGCGCGCACCACTTTTCGCCGGCCTCCTCGCGCTGGCCACCCTCATCTTTTACGGTCTCGCACTTTCACGACAACCCATTGGTCCCGATGAAGCGCGCGTGATCTCCGCGGCGCAGCAACTGCCCGACGCGCCGTCGCTCTTGATCAACACCGGCGATCGCTGGCTGCAGCCGCTGCATATTTACGCCACCGCGTTCGCGCACGCCATCGTGCCTGGATTCTTCGCCGGCCGCTGGGCGAGCGTTGCCATCTCGGCGATCAATGTCGGCCTGCTTTTCCTCGTCGCCTGGCGGCTGTTCGGCGGCTATCTCGCCGCGATCGCTGCAGCTGCCGTGCTGTTGCTCATGCCCGCGCACATGGACTTCGGCCGTCAGGGCATCGACGCGATCTCGATCATCCCGTTCGTCTTGCTGTGGCTTTACGCTCTGCTCGGATTTCTCGGCAACGATCGACCGGCGGCGATCGCCCTCGCCGCCGCGGCGCTGGGCGCCGGCGTCTACAGCACCAGCGCGGCCCCGCTCACGATGGCGTTCCTGTTTCTCACGATGATCGTGGTGCTGTGGAGCGTGGGCAGGCGAAAGATGACGACGCTCGTGACGGCGGTGGCGGCGTTTGTCGCGATGCTGGTGCCGCTCGCGGTCTGGGTCGCGCTGAACCCGCAAACTTACCTGGACACTTACGGCA